>DASTAL010000415.1:0-1050 GCA_035712685.1 Rudaea sp.
CCCTGGTCGAAGATGATTTCGGCGGGCACGCGCGAATCCGAACAGCCCAGGATCGTCGCGAACGGTTCCTGCCCCGCCGCCAGCTCGCGGCGCCGATTCTTGCCGGCCTGCTGGCCGCCATTGCAATCATCCGCGACGAAACGGCGGTTGCCTTCGCGCAGGCGTTCGAGGGCTTGGGATGCGGAAATCATCGTGCGTGTTCGCCTTATCGAGGACGGATCTGGCTGCGTTCCTGCTTGCGGTCCCAGGCACGCAATTCGTCGCGCAGGTGCGCGATGCGCTGGCGGCCGAGCGCGTTGCGGCCTTCGTCGAGCACGCGGCCGTCGAGCAGCTCGGCCAGCCGTTGCGCGGTGGGCAACATCGCTTCCCAGGCATCCAGCGCCGACATCGGCCCGGGCAGGGTCATGAAGAAACTCACGCCCGGCGTACGCAGCGATTCGATCTGCGTCATGTCGAAACTGCCTGGCTTGACCATGTTCGCCATGCTGAACACCGGGCCGGCCTCGGGCTTGCCCGATACCAGCCGATGGAAGATGCCGAGGTCGCCGAAATCCAGCCCGGCTTTTTCAGCCGCGACGACGAGGTCGGGACCGTGGAAGTCCGCTTCCGCTGGTGCGGCGACGAACAGCGTGACGATACGCTCGATCGGCTGCTCCGGGCGTGTACCGGCGGCCGGTTTCGCAACGACGCCACTGCCGTCTTCGCCACGCTTGGCGGCGATTGCCGAACCCAGGCGCCGCAACTCGTCGTGCATGCCGACCTCGAGTTCGCCCTGTTCCGGATCGAACGCCGCATCGTCGTCGGCGGCCGGATCGTCGCCAAAGGTGGGTTCGATGCGCTCGCCGGACTCGCGCGGCGCGACCATGCGCCTGCCCTGCCGCGGTTTCTTCGGGCGTCCGAACCAGTAGATCGACGCGAACACGATCGCGCCGAGGATGGCGAGTGGAATTCCGACCGATGCGTTCCAGCTCATTCGCGTTCTCCCGGCGGCTAGGCGGCACCCGCCAGTTTAGCCGCTTCGGCCAGGTCAACCTGCACGAGGCGCGACAC
>DASTAL010000416.1:0-3480 GCA_035712685.1 Rudaea sp.
GCGGTCGAGGTTCCACCAGCATTGGCCAAACTCCTCGCGCAGCCGTCGCATGCGCAGTCGCTGCCAGCGGACTATGCCGCGCTCCGGGCCATGCTGCTCGGCACGTGAATCCGAGCTTGGCGCGAGTGGGAAGCCGATGTAGAATGCGCGGCCCGCACCGGCCCAGACCGGTGCAGGATGTTCAATGTGGGGCGGTAGCTCAGCTGGGAGAGCGTCGCGTTCGCAATGCGAAGGTCGGGAGTTCGATCCTCCTCCGCTCCACCACTTTTCCATCCCGACCCGAACGCGACGAGGCGTCGCCTTCGCGGCACGTCAATGCGGGGAAGGTCGGGGGTTCGATCCTCCTCCGCTCCACCACTTTTCCATCCCGACCCGAACGCGACGAGGGGTCGCATTCGCGCCACGCTTTTCCCTTTTCTGCCAGTTCGGTTACGCTAGTGTGTCGGAGTGTCCGAGGGGAACCCGCAATGCAGCAACTCGCCAACCTGTCGGTAATGGTGGTCGAGGATCACGGCTTCCAGCGGCGCATCGCCCTGGGCCTGCTGCAGGAATTGGGACTGACCCAACTCAGCGAAGCCGGCAACGGCAAATCGGCGCTGGCCGAGCTGGAGCGCCTTGCCGCGCCGCCCGACGTGATCCTGGTCGACCTGGACCTGCCGGAGATGGACGGCATCGAGTTCATCGGCCATGTCGCCGCACGCAAGCTCGCCCATGCGGTGGCCCTGACCAGCGCGCTGGATCCGGCATTGCTCAATACCGTGCAGGGCATGGCGCGTGCCTACGGTCTGCGCGTCCTCGGCGTGGTGGAAAAGCCGCTGACCACCGCCAAGCTCGCCGATACTCTGAGTCTGTTCGACGCAGCCGAGGATCCGCGCGCCGCCGAGCCGGCCATCACCATCGACCAGGAGGCGCTGCGCCGAGGCTTGGAGGCGAACGAGTTCGAACCGTTCTTCCAGCCGAAGGTGGAAATCGGCAGTGGCCACGTCGTCGGCGTCGAGGCGCTCGCGCGCTGGCGGCATGGCGATGCCATGATCGGTCCGGTCCATTTCATCCCGGTGTTCGAGCGCGAGGGCATGATCGACGCCTTCACTGACCGCATGCTCGCGCGCGCCTGCCATTGGCGCCGGCTCTGGGCGCAGCAAGGGGTCGAACTGAAGGTGGCCGTGAATGTTTCGATGCTCAACCTGACCCGCATCGAGGCTGCCGATCGCTTCCAGCGGATCGTGGGCGACCATGGCGTCAAACCGCGTGACGTCGTCATCGAGGTGACCGAAAGCTCGGTCATGAGCGAAGCCGCGCACGCACTCAACGTGCTGGCGCGACTACGCCTGAAGGGCTTCGGCCTTTCCATCGACGATTTTGGCACCGGTTATTCCTCGCTGGCGCAGCTATCGCAGATTCCTTTCACCGAGCTGAAGATCGACCAGGGCTTCGTCACCGGCGCGGTGCGCCAGCCGCGCAAGCGCGCCGTGGTCGAGGCCAGCCTGGAACTGGCGCGCAAGCTGGAGCTGTCCGCCGTCGCCGAGGGCGTGGAGACGGTCGAGGAATGGCAGATGCTCGCCGAGCTGGATTGCCAACTCGCGCAGGGATTCCTGATCTCGCCCGCCCTGCCCGGCGAGCAACTGCTGGCCGGCATTGCCGACTGGCGCGCGCCGGAACCGTCCCCGCGCCAGGCATGAATCCCCTGTACCGCCGCTTCAGCATCCGCACGCAGTTGCTGGCGCTGTTCGGCTTGCTGTTGGCTGCGGGGGCCGCCGTGCTCGCACTGGACGAAATCGCCCTGCGCCGCGAAATGGCCACGTTCGATGCCCTGCAGCGCGACTCCCTCACCGGCCTGCGGCTGGCAAAGTCGATCTCCGACTCTTACGGCCTGGAAATCGTCGACACCACGTACCGCGTACGCAACTACCTGATGGGCTGGGATCAGGGCGTGTTGACCCTCGACACCGCCGAGTCCGACATCCACCACGACTGGGCCGAGCTGATCCAGACGAACCTGTCGCCGGATCAGCGCGAGCTGATCGACGAGGTGGCCAAGGCACGCGTGATCGCGGACCAGGCGACGGCGAAACTGCGCGGCATCCTCAAGGCGCAGGACATGCCGGCGCTGGGCAAGTTCGCGGATACCGAACTGTATCCGGCGATCGACCCGGTGACCATCCGCCTGCAATTCCTCGCCGACGTGAAGATGCTCGATGCCGAGCGCAGCGTGAGCGAGCATCTGCAGCGCGCGCGCGCCGTGGGCTGGTGGCGCGTCGGCATCAGTCTGGCGGCGTTGCTGTTCGTGCTCGTGGTCGGACGCGGCATCCTGCGCAACGTGTACAAGGGCGTAATACAGCTCGCACAGCTGGCGCGCCATGCGCGCGATCCGGATTACAAGGAGCCGGATTCGAACGGCGTCGAAGGCGGCGAGCTTGGCCAGATCCACGCGGCGCTGACGGACATGCGCGTCGATCTGCTCAACTACGAACGCAACCTGCGCGAAAGCGAAGCGCGCGCGCAGGCGGCAAGCCGGGCCAAGACCTCGTTCCTCGCCTCGATGAGCCACGAGATCCGCACGCCGATGGTCGGCGTCGCCGGCATGCTCGAACTGCTCGCGCGCACCCGCCTCGACGACGAGCAGCGCCAGCAGGTCGACATCGCGCAAAACTCGGCGCAGAGCCTGCTGCAGATCATCGGCGACATTCTGGATTTCTCCAAGATCGAGGCGGGCAAGCTGGAGCTGAATCCCGCACCGCTGGACCTGCGCGCGCTGGTGCGCAACGCGACCGACAACTTTCTCGGCACGGCCTCGGCCAAGGGCCTCAGGCTCGAATGCGAGATCGACGAGCGCGTCGCGCCCGCCCATCTGGGCGATGCGCCGCGCCTGCGCCAGATCCTCTCCAACTTCCTGTCCAATGCGCTCAAGTTCACCGAGCGCGGGCACGTGTTGGTGCGGCTCGAACGCCTCGCGGCGGAAGACCGCCGCGAACTCATCGCGTTGCGCGTCGAGGATTCGGGTATCGGCGTGTCCGCCGCGGACCAGGCGCGACTGTTCGAGCCGTTCGAACAGGCCGGCGAAGGCAACCGGCGCATGGACGGCACCGGTCTCGGCCTTTCCATCTGCCGCCGGCTCGCCAACCTGATGGGAGGCGAGATTCACATGGACAGCCGCCTCGGCGCCGGCACCACCCTGAGCCTCGTCGTGCGCCTGCCGGTCGCCGATGCTGCCGCCCTGAAACGCGAGGCCATGCTTCCCGATGCCGTGCGCACCACGCCCAGCGTGGACGAGGCCGCACGCGAAGGCAGCCTGATCCTGCTCGCCGACGACCATCCGACCAACCGCGCCGTGATCGCGCGCCAGCTCAACCAGCTTGGCTACGCCAGCGAAAGCGCGCACGACGGCGAAACCGCGCTGCAGATGTGGCGCAGCGGCAAGTACGCGTTGCTGCTCACCGATCTGCACATGCCGCGTCGCGACGGCTACAGTCTTGCCGAGGC
>DASTAL010000417.1:0-9493 GCA_035712685.1 Rudaea sp.
CAGCGGCGAGGCCACGCGCGTGACCGTGGAGACGCGCCTGCTCAACGACTCCAGCAACTTCCAGTCCATGGTCAATCGCGACGTCGACAAGGCCAAGCAGATGCCCGGCTACGAACAGAAGACCGATGGGGTGGACTCCACCACGCTGCGCTACTTCGCGAACAGCGGCAAGACGAAATACGAATACCGCGAAACCTGGTACCTCAACAGCCACCTGCTCGTGCACGTGCGCTGCGCAAGGCCGATGCTGGACAAGACCACGGCGCAATGGACGGCGGACTACGAAAAAGGCTGCGCGCAGATCATGCAGTCACTGAAACCCCGTTGACGCGGCGATGACTGCCCTGCTCGACCTTGCCGCCGCCGAGGCAGACGCCCGCGCCCGCGACGCCGCCGATGCGCTTGCGTCTTTTCGTGATGAATTCTTGATTCCGCCGCACGGCGACGGGGAACAGACCTATCTTTGCGGCAATTCGCTGGGTCTGCAGCCGCGCGCCACGCGCCAGGCATTGATCGACGAGCTCGACGACTGGCGCGACCTCGGCGTCGAGGCGCATTTCCGCGGCAAGCATCCGTGGATGCCCTACCACAACGAAGTACGCTCCCCTCTGGCCGAACTCGTCGGCGCGCTGCCCGGCGAAGTGGTGGCGATGAATTCGCTTACCGTCAACCTGCACCTGATGATGGCAAGCTTCTACCGGCCCACGGCCGAGCGCAGCGCGATCCTGATCGAAAGAAATCCGTTTCCCTCGGATCGCTACGCGGTCGAGTCGCAGGTCCGTTTCCACGGCTTCGATCCGGCCACGTCGTTGATCGAACTCGAAAGCGACGAGGCGAACGGAACCCTGTCCGCCGCCGCCATCGAACGCGCCATCGGCGAACACGGCTCGCGCATCGCGCTGGTGTTGCTGCCGGGCGTGCAATACCGCACCGGCCAGGTCTTCGACCTCAAGCGCATCGCCGCTCTTGCCCACGCCCGTGGCTGCATGATCGGTTTCGACCTCGCGCATTCGGCCGGCAACGTGCCGGTCGACCTGCACGACAGCGGCTGCGACTTCGCGGTGTGGTGCAGCTACAAGTACCTCAACGCCGGACCCGGCGCTGTCGCCGGTTGCTTCGTGCACGAACGCCACGCGCACACCGACCGGCCGCGCTTCGCCGGCTGGTGGGGACATGACCAGACCACGCGCTTCAAGATGGGCCCGGATTTTTCACCGACGCCGGGCGCAGACGGCTGGCAGTTGTCGAATCCGCCAATCCTCGCGCTCGCGCCGCTGCGGGTGTCGCTGGAAATTTTCCATCGTGCCGGGCTCGCACGCCTGCGCGAAAAATCCATTGCCCTGACCGGCTATCTCGATGCGCTGATCCGCGAGCATCTCGCCGGCTTCATCGAGATCGCCACTCCGCGCGATCCCAGTTGCCGCGGCTGCCAGCTCTCACTGCGCGTGAAAGGTCCGCGTGAATCAGGCCGTGCCCTGTTCGACTACCTATCGGAAAACGGCATCATCGGCGATTGGCGCGAGCCGGACACCATCCGCATCGCGCCAACGCCACTGTACAACCGCTATCTCGACTGCCTGAACTTCGTACGGGCGGCGCGAAACTGGGCCAAATCCTCCAAGGCCTGAGCACCGATCTGGACCATCACGCTGTGCTTGCGCTCAATTAATGTACTTGTTAGTATTGCGATAGTTGAAACCTGAACTATATTCGTGACTGCCATCCCCACCTGCCCCGGTTTCGCCGTGATCGAATCCAGCATCGGCCGCGTCGCCGAGCGCCTGCGCGGCGCACCGGTGCGCGACATCGTGCTGCTGCGCCTGATCAAGTACCTGTCGGCGCAATTCGGCGTGCATCTCAACCGCATGGTGCGCCCGACCGGCCTCAACGAGGTCGGCTTCCGCACGCTGATGATGCTGTACGCGAACACGGCGGCCGGGGTGTTCGCCTCGCAGCTCAGCGAAGCGGCCGGCGAAACCCGCGCCAACATGACGCGCATCTGCGACGAACTCGCGCGCAAGGGTCTGCTGCGGCGCCGTGCCGGCACGGCGGATCGCCGCCGCGTGGCGCTGGAAATCACGCGCAAGGGCGAAGCCCTGATCGAGCGCCTGCTGCCGAAGATGTGGTCGGAACTGGACCTGAGCATGCGCGCCCTCAACGCCAAAGAAAAACTCGATCTGGAACGTCTGCTGAAAAAGCTCGCCGCCGCACTGGACGCCAAGGGACAAACCGCATGATTCGCCTTTCCGTTTGGCCGCTGACCGCAGCGGTCGTGTTGCTTTCCGGCTGCGCGGTCCCGCCGCGCCCGTCGCACCCTGACCTATCCGGCGCTGCACCGCTTGCCGGCGTGCCGTCCGACGCGAACGCCGCCTGGCCGGAGTCTTCGTGGTGGCACCGCTACGGCGACGAACAACTGGACGACCTGGAAGCACGTGCGCTGAGTGGCTCGCCCACGCTGACCGTCGCGCGCTCCCGTTTCGATCAGGCCACGCGCAACGTGGATGTCGCCAAGGCCAATGGCGGCGCCAGCGTCAGCGGCAGCGCACAGGTGCAACGTGAACGCCTGAGCGAA
Organism: Rudaea sp.; assembly: GCA_035712685.1. Taxonomy (GTDB): domain Bacteria; phylum Pseudomonadota; class Gammaproteobacteria; order Xanthomonadales; family Rhodanobacteraceae; genus Rudaea. The sequence continues at coordinate 2,573 of DASTAL010000417.1, forward strand.
CATGGACTCATCCCGAGCCAGTTCCTCGGCTTCAACTGGTATGGCCAGGGCGACCTCGGCGTTTCCTTCAACTACGATTTCGATTTCTGGGGCAGCCACGGCGCCGACATTGCCGCCGCCGTCGATCGCGCGCGCGCCGCCGCGGCCGAGCGCGACGCGGCCGCATCGATGCTCGCCGCCGCCGTGGCCAACACCTACTTTGCCTGGCAGGCCGACCAGGCGCGCTTGACGCTGGCGCAGCAAATCGTCAATGGTTACGAACGCGGTCGCGTCATCGTCGCCGCGCGCGCGCGCCAGGGCCTGGACTCCGACGACAACGTGCACAGGGCCGACGCGGAACTCGCCGCGGCGCGCGAGGAAATCGCCAAGCTCGAAGGCGACGCGCGCATCCAGCATGCCGCGCTGGCCGCCCTGCTCGGCGTCGCACCGAAGGATTTGGGCGAATTGAAAACCTTGCCGCTGCCAAAAGCCACGGCCGGATTGCCCGATAGCGAAGGATTCGACCTCGTCGCGCGCCGCGCCGACGTGGCCGCCAGCCGCTGGCGGGTGGAAGCGGCACTGAAGGACGTCGATGTGGCACGCGCCGCGTTCTATCCGGACTTGAGCCTCTCCGCGATGGCCGGGTTGTCGTCGATCGATCTGGGCAAGCTGCTCACGCCCGGAAGCGCCGTGTTCGCCGCCGGCCCCGCGCTGCATCTGCCGATCTTCGAGGGCGGACGCCTGCACGCACGCTTCGGCGTATCGCAGGCCGCGCTCGCCGCTGCCGTCGCCGACTACCACCAGGCCGTGACCGATGCCGCGCACGATGTAGCCACCCAGGCATTGACGCTGCAACTGATCCAGGAACGCCAGCGCCAGAACGCGGCACAAGTCGCGGCCAAGGCCGAACTGCTCGCCAGCGCACGTGCACGCATGCAGCGCGGCCTGAGCGATGCCATCCCGGTACTCGATGCCGGCGAAACCCTCGATCGCCAGCGCGACGCCACCGTCCAACTCGATGCGGCGGCACTGACGGCAGAAATCGCCCTGACCCGCGCGCTTGGCGGCGGGTTCGGCGCGAATCCTCCATCCTCTTCCTCTCCCGGAGCTCCATCGCCATGAGCGACTCCCCGACTGCAAGCAACGGAAACGGCAACGGCAAGCGCCGCCGCCTGCTGCTCATCATCGCCGCCGTGTTCATCGTCGCCGGCATCGCCTGGCTGGCGTTGTGGTGGCTGGTGTTCTCGCTGCGCGAGGTGACCGACGACGCCTACGTCAATGGCAACCAGGTCATCTTGAGTTCGCAGGTGCCGGGCACCGTGACCGAAATTCTCGCCGACGACACGCAGCGTGTGAACGCGGGCCAGGTGCTCGTCAAGCTCGACCCCACCGACTCCGACCTCGCGCTGGCCAAGGCGCAAAACGCGTTGGCACAGGCCGTGCGCCAGGTGCGCCAGCAAACGCAGATGGCCGGCCAGTACGACGCCGCCATCGCCGCGCAGCGTGAAAACCTCGCGCGCGCGCAAGCCGACCTCAAGCGCCGCGAGCCGCTGCTCGCCGAACATGCGGTCGCGCCGGAAGAAGTCGCGCATGCACGCCAGGCCGTGGTCGACGCCCAGGCCGCACTCGATGCCGCGACGCGCCAGTCCGCGGCTGCACACGCGCTCGTCGACGGCACCACGATCGCCGAAAATCCGCTCGTGCAGCAGGCACGCGCCGCGTATCGCGAGGCGTGGGTGAACGATCATCGCAACGCCATCGTCGCGCCGATTTCCGGTTACGTCGCGCAGCGCAGCGTTCAGGTCGGCAGCCGCGTGCAGCCGGGCGCGCCGTTGCTCACCATCGTGCCACTGCACGACCTGTGGGTGGACGCGAACTTCAAGGAAAGCCAGCTCACCCACATCCGCATCGGCCAGGTTGCGCACGTACATGCGGACGTCTACGGTGGCGACGTCACGTTCGACGGCCGCGTGGAAGGACTCGCCGCCGGCACCGGCGGCGCGTTCGCGCTGCTGCCCGCGCAAAATGCGTCCGGCAACTGGATCAAGGTGGTGCAGCGCGTACCCGTGCGCATCGCGCTCGATCCGAAGCAACTGGAAAAGCATCCGCTGCGCGTCGGCCTGTCCACCGAAGTGACGGTCGACACGCACGAGCGCGGCGGTGCCGTACTCGCGCAGCAACCGGCGTCGAAGGCCGTCGCGCAGACGTCGGTCTACAGCGCCGATTTCGCCGCGGCGGACAAGGCGGCCGACGCGATCGTCAAGGCCAACCTCGCGCACTGACATGAGCGCTCAACCGCAAAGCGAGCGCGCCCCGCCACTGCACGGCGCGCCACTGGCACTGCTGACGGTGGCGGTGGCGATCAGCACGTTCATGGAGGTGCTGGACCTCACCATCGTCAACGTCTCGGTGCCGCATATCGCCGGCAGCCTTGGCGTGAGCGCGCAGGAAGGCACCTGGGCGATCAGCTCCTATTCGCTGGCCAGCGCGGTGATGCAGCCACTCACCGGCTGGATCGCGCGCCAGTTCGGCGAGGTGCGCACGTTTTGCATCTCGGTGCTCCTGTTCGTGGCAATGTCGATGCTGTGCGGCCTCGCCACCAGCATGCCGATGCTGGTGGTCGCGCGCCTGTTGCAAGGCGCCGGTTCCGGCCCGATGGTCGCGCTGTCCATGGCGCTGCTGCTCAACAATTACCCGAATGACAAGAAAGGCATCGCGCTGGCGGTGTGGGCGATGACGGTGGTGATCGCGCCCATCTTCGGACCGATTCTTGGCGGTTGGCTGACCGACAACTATTCCTGGCCTTGGATCTTCTACATCAACGTGCCGGTCGGCCTGATCGCCGCGATCGTCACGTTCAACCTGCTGCGCGGCCGCGAATCGAAGATCGTGAAAACGCCGATCGACAAGGTCGGTCTGTTCCTGCTCATACTTGGCGTCGGCTGCCTGCAGTTCATGCTCGACAACGGCAACGACAAGGACTGGTTCTCCTCGCCGATGATCCTCACGCTCGGCCTGACCGCGTTGGTCGCGCTCGTGTTCTTCATCGCCTGGGAGCTGACCGAACGCCATCCGGTCGTGGAACTGCACCTGTTCGCCAAGCGCAACTTCACCGTCGGCGTCACCGCGCTGTCGATGGGCATGGTGGCGTTCTTCGGCATCAACGTGGTGTTCCCACTGTGGCTGCAGATCGATCTCGGCTACACCGCAACCTGGGCGGGCCTGGCCACCGCGCCGGTCGGCATCCTCGCCTTCCTGATCTCGCCGATCATCGGCAAGAACATCCAGCGTCTGGAACTGCGCGCGGTGACCACATTCGCCTTCCTCGTGTTCGGCGGCACTTCGATCTGGTTCGCGAGCTTCCCGAGCAATGCCGAGTTCGGCCAGCTGGTCGTGCCACGATTTCTCATGGGCATCGGCATCGCCTGCTTCTTCGTGCCGTTGAATCAGGTGATCGTATCGGGCCTGAGGCCCGAGGAAATCGCCTCCGCGTCGGGGCTGTCGAACTTCTTCCGCACCATCGCAGCGAGTTTTTCCACCGCTGTCACGGTGACGATCTGGCAGCATCGTGGCGACTACCACCATGCCGTGCTCGCCGAACACCTGAACGCCGCCAGCCCGGCTACGCAATCCTACGTCGGCCACCTGCAGGCGCTGGGCGCAAGCGCGAGCCGGGCGTGGTCGCTGGTCGACGGACTCGTTTCGCGCGAGGCGCTGACACTTGCCGTGAACGACGTGTTCCTCCTGTGCGCCGTGCTGTTCTTCGCGATGATTCCGATCATCTGGGTGGCCAAGCCGCCATTCGGCAATGCCGGCGCGGCAGTGGCACACTAAAACATGTGTTTTTCGATGCCGAGCTGCGCCAGGATCTTGCTGGCGATCTCCTCGATCGAGGTGTGCGTGGTGTTCTGCACCGGGATATTCTCGCGGCGCATCAGCTTGTCGGCCAGCTCCAGTTCCTTGCGGCATTGTTCGATCTTGGCGTAGCGGCTGCCGGGCTTGCGCGCTTCGCGCACCTGAGCGAGGCGCTGCGCATCGATGGACAATCCATACAAACGCTGACGATACGGCACCAGGCGCTTGGGCAGTTCGAGCTTGTCCAGGTCGTCCTCTGTGAGCGGATAGTTTGCTGCCTTCACGCCGTAGTGCAGTGCCATGTACAGGCAGGTCGGCGTCTTGCCGACGCGCGAGACGCCAACCAGGATGACGTCGGCGTCGGCGTAATTCACGTCGATGCCGTCGTCGTGCGTGAGCGCGTAGTTGGTCGCGTTGATGCGCGACTCGTATTCGGCGAAGTCGGTCAGCCCGTGCGCCTTGCCCACGCGCGAGGAGCGCTTGGTACCGAGTTCGTGTTCCAGCGGCGCGATGAACGGCGCGAACACGTCCAGCATCAGGGCCCCGCTGGTGGCGAGTATTTCGCTCAGGCTCGGATCGACCGCGGTATTGACCACGATGGGCCGCACGCCGCCGGTGGCATAGACATTGCGGATGCGCGCGGCGGCACCATGCGCCTTTTCCTCGTCGTCAACAAAGGGAATGCGCACGGTCTCGAAGGCGATTCCGTCGAACTGGGTCAGCACGGAATGGCCGATGGTTTCGGCGGTGATGCCGGTGCCGTCGGAGACGTAGAAGACTGGGCGAGGCATGGGGCAAGTGTAGTCGATGCCGGGTTGTCCTTGTCTTGTCGGTCGCAAAGCCCGAAAATTGGCACCTTCCGGGCTGCACGCACCGGATGATTCCTGGAGACTCCCCTTGAGCGACCTCATCCTTTGGCTCGACGAACTGCGCCTGTCCGACCTCGGCAAGGTAGGCGGCAAGAACGCGTCGCTCGGCGAGATGATCGGCAACCTCGCCAAACTCGGCGTGTCGGTGCCGGGCGGCTTCGCGACCACGGCCAATGCCTTCAAGCAGTTCATCGCCCAGAGCGGTCTCGCCGAGCGCATCCAGAAAAAACTGGCCGCGCTCGATGTCGACGATGTCGACGCCTTGACGAAGGCCGGTGCGGAAATCCGCCAATGGGTGATCGACACTCCGCTCATCCCCACCTTCGACAAGGCCGTGCGCACGGCTTACAAGATCCTTTGCGACAAGGCGGGAGTGAACGACACCGCCGTGGCCGTGCGTTCGTCCGCCACCGCCGAGGACCTGCCCGATGCCAGCTTTGCCGGCCAGCAGGAAACCTATCTCAACGTCAGCGGCGCGGACGACGTCATCCACAAGGTGAAAGAGGTCTTCGCCTCGCTGTACAACGATCGCGCCATCGCCTATCGCGTGCACCACGGCTTCGCCCACGAGGACGTGTTCCTCTCCGCCGGCGTGCAGCTCATGGTGCGCTCGGACATCGGCGCTTCGGGCGTGCTGTTCACGCTCGACACCGAATCCGGATTTCGCGATGCCGTGTTCGTGACCGCCAGCTATGGCCTCGGCGAGATGGTCGTGCAGGGCGCGGTGAATCCCGACGAATTCTACGTCTACAAGCCGACACTGAAGCTCGGCAAGCCGGCGATCCTGCGCCGCCAGGTCGGCGCCAAGCAGCAGCGCATGGTGTACTCGAACAAGCCAGGCGAACGCGTGCACATCGAGGAAACGCCCGCTGCCGATCGCGCGAAATTCTGCATTACCGATGCCGACGTGCACGAGCTCGCCAAGCAGGCGCTGGTCATCGAACAGCACTACGGCCGACCGATGGACGTCGAATGGGCCAAGGACGGGAACAGTGGAAAACTCTACATCGTGCAGGCGCGGCCGGAAACGGTGAAGTCGCGTGCGCGCGCTGCGCAGATCGAACGTTTCCAGCTCAAGGGCAAGGGCAAGGTGCTGGCGGAAGGCCGTGCGATCGGCCAGAAGATCGGCGCCGGCACCGCGCGCGTGATCCGCTCGCTCGCGGACATGAACCGCGTGCAGGCGGGCGACGTGCTCGTGGCCGACATGACCGACCCCGACTGGGAGCCGGTGATGAAGCGCGCCGCGGCCATCGTCACGAATCGCGGCGGTCGCACCTGCCACGCCGCGATCATCGCGCGCGAACTCGGCGTGCCGGCCGTGGTCGGTACCGGCAACGCGCTCGAGCAGATCCCCGATGGCGCGCCGGTCACCGTGTCCTGCGCCGAGGGCGATACCGGCTTCATCTATTCCGGCAAGCTCGAATTCGAACGCGTCACCGCGGACCTCGACAAGATGCCGCCGGCGCCGCTGAAGATCATGATGAACGTGGCCAATCCCGAGCGCGCGTTCGATTTCGCCATGCTGCCGAACGCGGGCGTAGGCCTGGCGCGGCTGGAAATGATCATCGCCAGCCACATCGGCCTGCATCCGAAGGCATTGCTCGAATTCACGAAGCAGGATGCGCAGACACAGAAGAAAATTAGGGAGCGTATCGGCGACGAAGACCCGGTCGAGTTCTACGTAAACCGCCTGGCCGAGGGCATCGCCACGATCACCGCCGCGTTCGCGCCGAATCCCGTGATCGTGCGCCTGTCGGATTTCAAGTCCAACGAATACGCCAACCTGATCGGCGGCGCGAAGTACGAGCCGCACGAGGAAAACCCGATGATCGGCTTCCGCGGCGCTTCGCGCTATGTCGATCCGAGCTTCAAGCCCGCGTTCGAGCTCGAATGCCGCGCCATGAAGAAGGTGCGCGAGGAAATGGGTCTGACGAACGCCTGGGTGATGATCCCGTTCGTGCGCACGCTCGACGAAGGCCGCAAGGTGATCGACGTACTCGCCGAGTTCGGCCTGAAAAAAGGCGAGCACGGCCTGAAGGTCATCATGATGTGCGAGGTGCCGTCGAACGCCCTGCTCGCTGACGAATTCCTCGACATCTTCGACGGCTTCTCGATCGGCTCGAACGATCTCACCCAGCTCACGCTCGGACTCGACCGCGACTCGGGGATCGTCGCAAGCCTGTTCGACGAACGCGACCCCGCGGTGAAGAAGATGCTG
>DASTAL010000418.1:0-8573 GCA_035712685.1 Rudaea sp.
GGCGGCGACGAAGTCCAGGCGGTTCGCCGTGCGCGTGGATCCCGACGGAAGATTCGCCGTGTCCTTGCCCAGTTCGCCGCTGTAGCCGCCGACCGCGAAGGTCAGGCCCGGCAGCGGGGTCACGCCGAAGCGGCCTTCGACGTCGACGCTGTTGCTGCGCGTCGGATTCTTGTAACCGGCGCCGTTGACCACGGCGACGTTGTAGTTCCACAGGTTGTCGCCGCTGCCGAACGCGTGCAGGCCCCAGTCGGACGAGGTGCCGTATTTGAGGCGGTCGGTCAGGGTGTTCTCGACGTAGCGCAGGTTGTACAGGCCTTCGACGAAGGGAATCCACGGCATGTCGTCGGCACCGGCGCGCACCTTGAACGCGTCGCTGAAGTTCGCCTGCACCCAGGCCTTCTTCACGAACAACTGGGTCTCGCCGCTGCTTGCGGTGTAGTTGAAGTCGGTGGTGATGCTGGCCGACCAGAAATCGTCGAACTTGTGATCGACGGTCAGGTAAAAACGCTTCACGTCCAGGCCGGTGCCGGCATTCGCGGTGTCGCTGCCGTTCTTGGTCTGGTCGAGGTTGGTGAAATCGATGTAGGTCTTGCCGCTCAACGTGGTGTCGGTCATGGCGTCGGCGTGGGCAGCCGCCGCGGAGGCAAGCAGGACCGCGGCGAGCGCGGCGGCGATCGGGGTATGGCGCATTTTTGTAAGACTCCGGCTGGATGTGCGTGATTGGACGACCTCGCGCGCACCGCGGCGACAAGCCATGGCCCCGGTCCACGCAGGTGCGCAGTATCCCCGCCGATTGCTACAGACCCGCGCAAATCCGGTTACGGGATTGTGACAAGCGGACCGGGAGCGATCCTGGTCCCTGGTGAAGATGCGGGGGAATGCACGGATCGCCGGCACCGGTGCCGGAGCGGAATCGACGCTGCCCGCGTGCGCGAACGCCGCGTTCAGCGAGATGCCGCTTCGACACGCACACCCTCGCGAATGCGATCATCCGGATGCGCGACGACGCGATCGCCGGACTTGAGGCCGCTGCGAATCTCGGTCGCGCTCGCGCCACGGAGGCCGACTTCGACGTATTTCTTGCGTACCTTGCCGTTCTCCACGCAATAGACCGCCAAGCGTCCGTTTTCGCGAAATAGCGCGCTGCTCGGCACCTGCAGCATGTCGACTCCCTGCGCAAGCAGGAATTCCACCTCGACGCGATACGCATCGCCGAGCTGCGACCATCGCTCCGGCGGTGAGGTGATGTCCAGACGCACGCGCGTGCGCTGTTCCTCGACACCGAGCGCCGACACCTTCGTGAAACCACCCGGCTCGATACGCCACACGCGCGCATCAAGCGGCGTATCGCCGCCCCAGCGAAGCACGCGCGCCGCCATGCCGGGACGCAACTTGACCGCGTCCTGGGACAGCGTGTCGACCTCGATGTCCAGATCGTGCGGATCGCCCAGTTCGAGCAGTGGCTGGCCGGCAGCGACCGGGATCGCACTCTCCACAAAGCGGCGCAGCACGACGCCCTCAATGGGCGATTGCAGATTCACGGTCGCACCGCCACCACGGCCCTGCTCGGTCAGCAGCGCCATCTGCGCGCTGCGGCGCTGTTCGGCAGCACGCTGGTCCGCTTCAGCCGCTTTGCGTGCGGCGTGGGCGCGATCTGCGTTCGTGCGCGCCGCGTCGAGATCGGCCTGACTGATCGCACCGCCGGCGCGCAGGCGCTCGGCCCGCCCGAATTCCTTCTTCGCCAGATCGTCGCCAGCCACCGCCGCCGTTAGCCGCGATGCCGCGGCATCGACATCGGCAGCCGCCGCGGCAATCTGCGCCGCCGTGTTCGCGCGCGTCGCCGGATCGAGCAGCGCCGCGTGTGCAGGTTCCATCTGCGCGACAGCTTCACCGACATGAACGGCATCCCCCTGCTCGAGGGCGATCCGGTGGAGCATTCCGGCGGCTGGCGCTGCAATGACGTAATGATGGCGTAGTTCGGTCTTGCCCTGCTCCTCGAAGCTCAACGTCAGAGGGCCGCGCTCGACCTCGGCGAGGTCGACACGAATCGGCGCTGGCCGCAATGCCAGTGCCGTGGCGGCAACCGCGACCACGATGGCGGCGATGGACAAGATCCGATTGCGCGTGATGGTTGGAATATTCATTGCGTACCTTTGCAGTTCATTCGCGGGTTTTCAACACGCCGATCAGGTCGAGTCCGCGAATTCGCCGCCGCACGATCAGCGCAGACAGGAGCGTCGATGCCGCCATCGTAACCGCAGCGAACGCGTAGGTAGACGACCGCAGCGTGACCGGCACGCGGAACAAATCTGACTCGAAGCCGGTCGCCATGACCCACGAAAGCACCCAGCCGGCGACAAAGCCGAGCGGAATCGAGGCCGCAACGAGCAGCCCGATTTCGCCGAACAGGATGCGGCTGACCTCGCCCTGCGTGAAGCCGAGCACGCGCAGACTGGCCAGTTCGCGCCCGCGTTCGGACAACGCGATGCGCGCCGAATTGTAGACCACCCCAAAATTGATCACGGCACCGAGCACCCCGGCGATGAACGTGAAGAACAACAGGCTCTCGCCCATCGTGCCATAGAAATTGCGGATTTGCGCCTCACGGCTGCTGACGCCGGCGACGCGCGGGCGCTCGTCGAGCTTGTCGTAGAGCGGCGCGCGTTCGCCCGGATCCAGCGCGAGCAGCGCGCCCGAGATCACGTCGCCGTCTCCCAGCAACCGGTTCAGCGCGTCCAGGTCCATGTAGCCCTGTGCGCCAATGTATTCGGTGACGAAGCCGGCAACTGGAACCTCGACGTGTGCTTGCCTTCCTTCAAGCACCTCGACCTGCAATCGGTCGCCCACGCCAATATGCAGCAGCTTGCCAAGATAGTCGGTCAGCAGGATGCCGTGACTCGGTGCGACGATCGGCCGGCCGGCGACATCGACCGGCTGGCGCAGGGTTGCATTGCGGCTCAATCCGACAATGCCGGTGCGGTAGCTGTAGTTGGCGAAGCGCAAGCGCACGGACACCGAGCGCACTGGCTCGGCGCGGCGCACGCCCGGCAGCGCGCGCAGTTCGTCGGTAGCCTGGCGGCTGGTCGGCTCGATGAAGTCAACGCTCAGGTCCTGGTGTTGGGCGACGCGCAGCTGCGAGTCGATCATGACTTCGAGCGCGTCGCCCTGGAAGCGGCCGACCATCATGATCGCGCCGGCCAACGCGAGGCCGACGATGCTAAGCAGTGACTTCCACGGCTTGCGCTCGAGATAGCGCAGCACCATGCGCGCCGGCTGGCTGAGAACGCGGCGCAGGCCGAGCCGCTCGAATAGCGCCGGCCGGTAACGTTCCGGCGCTGGCGGGCGCATCGCCTCGGCCGGTGGCAGACGCGCCGAACGCAGCGCCGACTGCAGCGCACCGATCGCCGCCGCCGCGAACGCGACCGCAACGCCGGTTGCCAGTGCGGCCGGACTCAGGTGGTAATCGAGAAACGGAAACCGGTAGAAGTCACGATAGACGCCGGCAAGCAGGCTGCCGAGCCAGGCGCCGCCTGCGACGCCGACCACGGCGCCGACGGCCGCGATCAGCAGCGCGATCTGCACGTAGTGCCATGCGATCGTGCGATCGGAATAGCCGAAGGCCTTGAGGATGGCAATCTGGTCGCGTTGCAGTCCGATCAGGCGTGCCAGCACGACATTGAGCAGGAACGCGGCGACGCCAAGGAAGATCGTCGGAAACAAGCGCGCCATCGTCGCGAGCTGGCGCAGCTCCTCGCTCAGGAACCGGTTAGAGAGCTGGTCTTTGCGCGCGTACGCGCCGAGCCCGCCGTAGCGCGCGAGCATCGCGTCGAGCGCATCGAGCACGGCTGCGGTGTCGGCGCCCGGTCGCAACCGCAGGGTCACGCTGTTGAAAGCGTCGGTCATGTCGAGTGCAGCCTCGAGCGCGCGCGTGTTCATCCACAGAATGCCGAAGCGCAGGAAATCCGGGAACGTCGCCCCGGGCTGGATCTGGTAGACGAACTCTGGCGAGATCGCGATGCCGACGATGTCCAGGCGCTGGCGATGACCGTAGATCGTTGCCTCGAGATGGTCGCCCGGCCGCAGGCCGTGCGCCTCGGCGAACGCTTCGCTGACCAGCGTCTCGCGCATCGCCTCCGGGTCCGGCAACCGCCCGCTGCGCAAATAGAGCTTGTTGAGCTGCGGCTGGCCACCGTACTTGGGCAGCGACAGGATCTGCGCGCGCACCGGTTCGTCGAAGTTCGCTACCGTAAGCGTCGCCGACGCCATCAGGCGCGTTTGCACGGTCTGCACGCCGGGTATCGCGGCAATGCGCTCGGCCAGCGCATCCGGCGAGCGTTTGGCCGAGGCCCAGACATCGGCGAGCGCGTAATCGGCGTAGAAGCGCGCGCGCGTACCTTCGAGTGACTGGTAGGTCGACTGCGCCATGACCAACGTGGCGATGCCGCCGGCGATTACGAACGCGATAGCCAGCGCCTGTCCGCGCAGGTGCACCAGATCGCGCCATGCCTTGGTCTGCAGTGCGGTCACCAGCGCAGTTCCAGCGCCGGTACCCGGGCCTGGTTCGTCTCGGAACTGGCGATGCGACCGTCAGCCATATGCAGCACGCGGTGCGCCATGCGCGCGATGTCTACGTTGTGCGTGATTACGATCGTGGTCGTACCAAGCGTTTCGTTCACGCGTTCGATCGCGTCAAGCACGCGGACGCCAGTGGCCGAGTCCAGCGCACCGGTCGGCTCGTCGCAGAGCAGCACCGACGGCCGCTTGGCGATCGCGCGCGCAATCGCGACACGCTGCTGCTCGCCGCCGGACATCTGCGCCGGGAAGTGGTCGAGACGCTCGCTGAGCCCGACATTCGCCAGCGCCTCCTCGGGCGTCATCGGATTGGCCGCAATCTCGGTGACGATTGCAACGTTTTCGCGTGCCGTCAGGCTCGGTATAAGATTATAGAATTGAAAAATAAAGCCGACGTGCTCACGACGGAACAAGGTCAGCGCTCTGTCGTCGGCTCCGGTCAGTTCGTGGCCTTCATACCAGACATCGCCGCCGCTCGGCGCATCGAGACCACCGAGAATGTTGAGCAGGGTGGATTTGCCGCTGCCGGAAGGACCGAGCAGCACGACCAGTTCGCCGCGACGCAATTCGAGGTCCACGCCGCGCAATGCATGCACCTCGACATCGCCCATGCGGTAGATCTTGGTGAGGCCGCGCGCGCGGAAAACGGCGCCGGTTGCTTTGTTCATGGCCACGCGAAATTGCGCTCCTTGCTCATGACGACGGTTGCCGACAAATCGCCGCGCGCGGCGACTAATCGGCCAAGCGCGCGGTTAGACATCAGTCCATCTTTCGGCGTCGGCCGACATTATCGCGCCTCGGCGGATCGGAATTCGCGCGTCAGGGTGAAATCTTGCGTTTGATTGCACGCGCAACCGCCGGCGGCAGGCTCGGCAATGCACGCAGCATCCACGGCAGCACACGGCGCTTGGCGCCGCCGAGCGATTCGGGCACGAGTGCCTCGATCAGGTGCGGGCCGGGATGGGCCAGCGCGTATTCGAGCGCCTTGCAGAAATCCTCGGCCGTGTCCGCTCGCACCGCGTGCACGCCCATGCCCTGCGTGAGGCGGGCGAAATCCAGCACCGGCTTGCGCAGGTCCAGCTGCGAGAGCGCCTTCGGCCCGATCCGGTCCGCGCCGACGCGTTCGAGTTCCACGTTGAGAACGGAATACGACGCATTGTTGAAGATGATCGCGGTGACATCGAGCTGCTCGCGCGCCATCGTCCACAGGGACTGGATCGTGTACATGGCCGAGCCGTCGCCGATCAGCGCGAGCACCGGACGATCCGGGCAGGCGACGGCCGCGCCGACGGCATTCGGCAGGCCCTGCCCGATCGCGCCGCCGGTGAGCGTAAGCAGGTCGTGGCGCGGCGCGCCGGCGGTCATTACGCCGAGCATCAGGCCCGAGGTGATGGCCTCGTCCACGATGATGGCATTGTCTGGCATCAAGTGACCCACCGCCTTGCACACTTTTGCCGCGGTGAGCTTGCCGCGCGGCCGCTTCGGGCGCTGCGTGGGTTGCAGCGCGGGCGTCGCCCTGCCCGCGCCGAGGGCTTGCGCGAGCTTGTCGAGGCTCGCGGCGGCATCCTGCGCGGGCGTGGCGAGCGTGTGCACCATGCAGGTATCGGGCACGAGATAACTCTTCTTGCCCGGATAGCCGAAGAACGATACCGGCGCCTTGGCGTCGACCAGCACGAGATGCTTCACGTCGGCAAGCTGCACGCTCGCCAGTTCCGCGAGGTAGGCGATGCGCTCGACGGGCGGCAGGCCCGCGCCGCGTTCGAGGCGGGTCGGGAACGTTTCGGCGAGCAGCGCGACGCCGCTGTGGGCGGCGATGCGCGCAGCGGCCAGCAATGCGCCCTCGCGCGTCGCGGTGCCCCCCAGCAGCAGGGCGGTCTTTCCGCCCGAGCGGATCGCGTCGGCGATCGTACGCACGGTCGCATCATCGGCAACCGCAGGCGTCGGCGCGGGTGGCGGTGGACACGGCACGCCGCCCTCGCCCCACGACACATCGGCGGGCAGGATCAGCGTGGCGACCTGACCGGGCAATCCGCGCGCCGCGGCGATCGCGTCCACCGCGTCGCGGCAGAGTTCGGCCGTCGATTTCGAGGTACGCACGAAACCCGGCGAGACGTTGCGCGCGACGGTTTCGATGTCGGACTGCAACTGCGCGTCGTACTGGACGTGATAGGTCGCGTGATCGCCGACAATGTTGAGCACCGGCACCTTGCCCTTGCGCGCGTTGTGCAGGTTGGCCAGGCCGTTGCCGAGACCGCAGCCCAGATGCAACAGCGTCGCGGCCGGCTTGCCTGCCATGCGCGCATAGCCGTCGGCTGCGCCGGTGGCCACGCCCTCGAACAGGGCGAGCACGGCGCGCAGGCGCGGTTCGCCGTCGAGCGCGGCGACGAAATGCATCTCGGAAGTGCCGGGATTGGAGAAGCACACCTCGATGCCAGCATCGGCCAGTGTCTTGATCAGGGCTTGTGCGCCGTTGGGCATCGAGGTTTCCTTCGAAGTCGTCAAATGCTGTCGAGGTGGTTCGCGCCGATGTCGGCGATGCGCGTGACGCCCGCCATCGTCATCGTCAGTTTCAATTCACGCTGCAATGTTCCGAGCAGGTCGCGCAATCCGGCCTCCCCCGCGCCGGCCAGCGCCCACACCCAGGGCCGTCCGATCAGCACGCCGCGCGCGCCGAGCGCCAGCGCCTTGAAGATGTCCGCGCCGCTGCGCACGCCGCCATCGACCAGTACCTCGGTCCGCGCACCGACACGCTGCGCGATCGCCGGCAATTTTGAAACGGACGAAGCCGCGCCATCGAGCTGGCGACCGCCGTGGTTGGAGACGACGATGCCGTCCGCGCCGACGTCCACGGCTGCGCGCGCGTCGTCGGCGTCGAGGATGCCCTTGAGCAGCACGCGACCCTTCCAGTGTCCGCGCAGCCATTCGATGTCGCGCCAGGTCACGCTGGTATCGAACTGCGCGTTCACCCACGCCCAGAATGCCTCGAGGTTGCGCGCGCCGGGCACCTGCTCGGTCAGGCAGCCGAAGCGCAACGGCTTGCCGCGCAGGGCCACGTCCCACATCCAGCCCGGACGCGCCAGCACCTGCCGCGCCTTGAGCAAGGTCGCGCGCGCGCCGCGCGCCGACACGCCGTTGCGCGTATCGCGATGGCGCATGCCGGGAATGGGCAGATCCACGGTGAACACGAGCGTGCGGCATCCGGCGGCCCAGGCCTTTTCGAGCAGGGCGAGGATGACGCCGCGGTCTCGGATCATGTAGAGCTGGAACCAGAACGGCGCGCCGCTCGCGGCCTGCACCTCGGCCAACGGACAGATGCCGACCGTGGACAGGGTGAACGGCACGCCCACCGCGTTCGCCGCACGCACCGCCTGCGCCTCGCCGCGCCGCGCCATGATGCCCGCCATGCCCACCGGCGCGAGCGCGAGCGGCATCGCGCACGCCTCTCCCGCGAGCGTGGCGCTGGTGTCGACAGCGTCCACGTTCACCAGCACGCGCTGGCGCAGGCGCACGGCGGCAAAGTCCGCGACATTGGCCGCAAGCGTGCGCTCGTCGCCGGCGCCGCCGTCGATGTAGTCAAACAGGAAACGCGGCAGGCGCCGCTGCGCGAGGCGGCGGTAATCCAGGGCGGTGGCGGGATACGTCAAGCTCATGAATCTTCTCGTTCAGCCGACCGCGATGGACTGCGCCGCGGCGCGCGCGGTAAGGATACAACCCGGCAGGAAGGTGCCTTCCAGCGAGCGCTTGCCGCTGGCGCCGCCGCCGCCGAATCCGGCGGCTTCGCCCACGCAGTAGAGGCCCGGAATCGGACTGTCGTTCGCATCGAGCACGCGGCTTTGCAGGTCGGTGCGCAAGCCGCCCAGGCTCTTGCGCGTGATGAGCTGCATGCGAATCGCAATGAACGGCCCGGCGCCGCGCATCTGCAACGGTGCGGGTTTGCACGTGCGCAGGCGGTCCGGCCCCCACTGCCGCGCATGCAGGATGCGGCGGATCTGGTCGTCGTT
>DASTAL010000419.1:0-2525 GCA_035712685.1 Rudaea sp.
TTCATGTGCAGGGTCAGCATGTATTCCGTGCCGTTCTTGTACTTGCCCGACAGCATGTCGTGCGTGCCGTAATACGAGTAGTACGTGGAATCGAGCAGGTTCAACGCGTCGAGGCTGAGCTGGAAGTGATTGTTGAAACGCCACGCCACGCTCGCATCGAGTTCCTTGTACGGCGCGACGAAGGTGTCCGGCGCGCCGGCCACGTAACCGCCGGCCAGATAGCTGCTGCGGCGCGTGAACGACACGCTCGCGCTGAGCTGGTCCTTCTCGTAGTACGGCGAGAAGCTGACCGAGTTCTTCGAGTTGTAGGGCAGCGCGCCGCCGCCGCGCGTGGTGCCGTCCGAGTAGGTGTAGTTCGCGCGCACGCCGAAGCCGGTTTCGCCGAACGCCTGCTGGTAGCTGATCGCCGCGCCCTTGACCTTGGCCTTGCCGCCGTCGACCGGACGCGAAATGCTGTAGTCGCAGAAGCCCTGGTTGTCGCAATTGCCGGCCGCGAGCTGTGCGTACTGGCCCGGATTGCTGGTGAACAGCGAGTTGAACAGGCGCTCGGTCTCGACGCCGTTGACGATGTAATTGCGCACGTCCTTGTAGAACACGGACGCCGCCAGGATCGACTCCGGTGCGAAATACCATTCGGCCGAAAAGTTGAAGTTGTTCGACTTGTACGGACTCAGGCGCGCGTTGCCGCCGGTGCCGGTGAGCACCGAGTCGTTCGTGAACGTGTACGGCGCTTCCTGGTTGTACGGCGCGAACGCGATCGTCTCCGAGGCCGCACCGCGCAAGATGAAGTCGTCCTGCACGCTGTAGGCGATGTTCAGCGCCGGCAGCACGTTGTTGTGCGTGCTGCTCACGGTCTGGTAGCTGCCCGCCGGCGGCGGCAACGTGTTGAGCTGGTCCGCGCTGACCACGTAGCCGGTGCTGTCGAGCATGCTGTGCACGAAGCGCAGGCCCAAATTGCCGCGCAACTTGTCGTCGCCGAAATTGAGCTGGGCGTACCCGGCATCGCTGGACTGGTCGATGTTGTAGGTGCCCTGGTACACATACGGCGCGTACAGGAACTGCGGGTTCTGGTAGTTCGGGCTACCGGTCACCCAGTTCGTCACCGCGCCGCCGCTGCTCGGCTGCACGTGGTTTGCGGCACCCGGCCAGAAATCGAAGGCGCTCAGGTCGGTCAGGCCGCCAGCGCCGACCTGGGTCAGGCTGCCCACGCGCACGCCGCCGCTCCAGACCAGCAGGTTCTGGCCTTCGTGGTGATCGGCCCAGCGCGCGCCGAGCAGCAACTGGTTGAAGAAGCCGTTGAGGTCCATCGAGAAATCGGCCTGCGCGTAGTTGTCACGCGCGCGATCGGGCCATTCGCCGTAGTTGCCCATCCAGCCCGCGCCGGCCCAGTTCGCCGGATTGGTCGCCGCGGCGGTGTCGTCGAACTTGAAGCCCTTGCTGATATCCCAGGTATAGCCGCCGAAATACACCGGCTCGATGAACGCCTGCGTGCTCGGATCGCGCGATGTGCTCACGCCGACCTGGCCGGACAGTTTCCAGTTGTCCTGGCGCCAGCTCGCGCGCCAATCCGCGCCGCGTGTGCTCACCACCGAATGGCGCACCTGGTTGTCGAACACCGTGCCGGCCGCTCCGGCGCAGCTCGACTGCGTAGACGGATCGCAGCTGTGCCCGCCGGTGATCAGGCCGTTGCCATTCGAAGTGAGCTGGTCGATGCCGGCGACGGTGCTGGTCAGCCACACCGGGAACGCATACATCGACTGGTTCCAGTTCGACAAGTCGTCGCGCATCCACATCAGGCTGAGCGTGGTCTCGAAATTCTCGTTCGGCTTGTACTGGATGTTCGAGGTCACGCTGTCGCGCTTCTCGGTCTGCTGGAAGTAGGCGATGTTGATTTCGTTCGGCATCACGTCGGTAGATTTGATCGAGCCGGAGGCGACTTGCGCGGCAACGAGCGGATTGTTCGCCGCGAGGTTGGCAACCGGCGTGTAGCCGAAGATTTCCTCGCCCTGGCGGCTGGTCACCTGCTCGTAATGCTGGGCGGACACGTCGAAGCCGAAGGTCTTGTCATCGGTCTTCCAGCTGTAGAAGCCGGAGATGTTCGGCTTGCCCTTGCCTTCCATCTCGTTGTAGTTCCAGCCCACGCTGCCGTCGAGCGTGTTGCTGGGCAGGTCCAGCGGCAGGCGCGTATGCATGATGATCGTGCCGCCGAGGCTGCCTTCGGGCAGGCGCGCTTCCGGACTCTTGTAGATTTCCAGGCCGCCGAGGATTTCCGGCGGCAGCAGCGAATAGTTGAAGCCGCGATCCGGGTTGTCGCCGTAGCGCCACACCGCCTGCGCGACCGGATGGCCGTCGAGGTAGGACAGGTTCAGGCTCGGATCGAGGCCATCGATGCTCACCTTCTGCGTCGCGCTGAACGCGCGGTCGAGGGTCACCCCGGGCAATTGCGCCATCGCCTCGGCGACGTTGGTCGCCGGGAACTTGCCGATGTCCTCGGCCGTGATCGCGTCGATGATGGCGTCGGCGTC
>DASTAL010000420.1:0-1494 GCA_035712685.1 Rudaea sp.
GGCCACGCGTGGCGTCGCCGGCCGCGCCCGCTTCATCGGCGGCGGCATCGGACTGGGTATCGTCGGCGCGATCGTGGTCGCGCTGTTCGCCGGCGCCATCGAAGAGGCGGTCGGCGGTTCCGGCCAGGAATTGTTCAACGCCTGCGTGTTGCTCGCCGCCGTGCTGATGATCGGTTGGCACGTGATCTGGATGTCCAGCCATGGCCGCGAACTCGCGCAACAGATGCAGTCGGTCGGCCACGCGGTGAAGGCGGGATCGAGTTCCCTGGCGATGCTGCTTGCCGTGGTCGCGCTGGCCGTGTTGCGCGAAGGTTCCGAAGTCGTGCTGTTCCTGTACGGAATGGCAGCTGGCGGCGCGGGCAGGGCGGACATGCTGCTCGGCGTGCCGCTCGGCATCGCCGGTGGCACCGCGGTGGGCTTCGCACTCTATTTCGGCCTGCTGCGCATCCCGCTGCGGCATTTCTTCACGGCGACGAACTGGATGCTGGTGCTGCTCGCGGCGGGCCTCGCGTCCACGGCGGCGCGCTTCCTGATCCAGGCGAATTGGCTGCCGGCCTGGGACAACCAGGTCTGGAATACCTCCGCGCTGCTCGACAACGGTTCGGTCGTGGGGCAGGCGCTGCACATCCTCGTCGGCTACGAGGCGCGCCCGGCCGGCATGCAGATCGTTTTCTGGCTGGCGACGGCCGCGCTGCTTGTCCTCGGCATGCGCTGGATCACGCGCGGGCACGTGGTGCAGCGCACGGCACCGGCCGCGACGCCACAGGCGACGGCCTGATCGCGACGCATCTTCCCGATCACTTCGTTCCGATCACAGCTTCCCGATTACATCCGGAACACGCCGTAGCGCCCGGTTTCGATCGGTGCGTTCAACGACGCCGAAATCGCCAGCCCCAGCACGCGGCGAGTGTCGACGGGATCGATGATGCCGTCGTCCCACAAGCGCGCACTGGCGTAGTAGGGATGGCCCTGACGCTCGTACTGCGCGCGGATTGGCGCCTTGAACGCGTCTTCTTCTGCCTTCGGCCATGATTTGCCGCCGGATTCGATGCCATCGCGTTTCACCGTCGCGAGCACGGATGCGGCCTGCTCGCCGCCCATCACGCTGATGCGCGCATTCGGCCACATCCACAGCAAACGCGCGCCGTAGGCACGCCCGCACATTGCGTAGTTGCCCGCGCCGAAGCTGCCACCGATGATCACGGTGAACTTCGGCACGTGCGAGCAGGCGACGGCGGTGACCATCTTCGCACCGTCCTTGGCGATGCCGGCCTGTTCGTATTTCTTACCGACCATGAAGCCGGTGATGTTCTGCAGGAACACCAGCGGCACGTTGCGCTGGTTGCACAGTTCGATGAAGTGCGCGCCCTTGAGCGCGCTTTCCGAAAACAGGATGCCGTTGTTCGCGACGATGCCGACCGGGTAGCCGTGGATATGCGCGAAGCCGGTGACCAGGGTCTTGCCGTAGCGCGCCTTGAATTCGTGGAATTCCGA
>DASTAL010000421.1:0-2913 GCA_035712685.1 Rudaea sp.
CGCCGCGCACGCCATCGTGCCGTTCCACGGCCAAGGCATGAACTGCGGCTTCGAGGACGCCGTTGAACTCGCCGATCTGCTGCACGATGCCGGAAACGATTTCGCAACTGCCTTCGCCGAATTCCAGCACCGGCGCAAGCCGAATGCCGACGCCATTGCCGCGATGGCGCTGGAGAATTACGTCGAGATGCGCGACAGCGTGGCCGATGCGCACTTCCTGCTGATGCGCGCGCTCGAACGCCAACTCGCCGCGCGCCAACCCGGGCGCTTCGTGCCGCGCTACTGGATGGTCACCTTCTCGCGCCTGCCCTACGCGGTCGCCTTCGAGCGCGGCGAAATCCAGTCCGGCATCCTGCGCGAACTCACGGAAGGAAAAACGGAACTTGCGCAAGTGGACCTCGCGCTCGCCGACCGCCTGATCGACGAGCGCTTGGCACCATTGCCGGCGTGACTCACGGGCACGTCGGCGACCCGCTTAGCCGCACGATCGACTGGTTGATGTTCCAGCTTCCCGACAACGGCGGCGCGAGTTGGAGCTGCGTTGCGTAGTGGCCCTGCGTGCCGCTCGTGAAATTCGTCGTCATCGTGCCCACCTGCACCGGCTGCGTCGCGACCCAATCGCAGAGCGGACAGAATCCGCCGATCTGGTACATCGGCATCGTGTTCGATCCCGCCGTCGAGTTGGCGCTGCCGGCAATCCAGCGCGGCATGCCGAGCGCGTCGTAGAGATAGAACGTGTCCTGCTGGAAACCCGGCAGCGCGAATACGTCCATGCCGTAGCCGCTTTGCGTCGGCGCGTACCACTGCCCGTTGAGGTTTGCCTGCCCGGAACCGAGATCGACACAAGATGCCCCCGCCCCAATGCGCGTGAAGCGCTCGCTGCCGGCGTCGCCGTGCAGGTGCCACGAGAACTCAAGGTTGTTCGCATCGATCGGCGTGAGGATCATGTCGCCGAGAACGGAATACGAGTTGACCTGCGCGCCGTCCCAGTTGACGCTGAACAGCGGCGCGCTCCAGGCCACCGCACCGCTTGCCGGCGCATCCGCCTGCGCCGCGTACCACGTCGGCGTGCCATCTTCATTGAATGTATACCAGTACACGACCTGCTGGCCGGTGGCCTGGCTGATGAAGATGCCGTGGCCCGAACGCTCCGGATTGTAGTAGGCGCCGGGCGTCGGCGGCGCCGCCGTACCGACCGTGCCGTTGGCGAGGGACAGGGTGAATTGACCATCGCTGCTGCCGACGTTCGTCGCGACGATGTACCAGCGGCCCGGCCCGACCGTCGCTGACACCGTCGCCTGCGCCGGTCCCGCGCCACCGATCGACCATTGCTTGACTGCCGCAGCGACGGGCGGCGCCGCCGCGATCTGGGCCGAGCGCGCCGACGGCGGCATGTCGCTGCGCGCCAGGTAAAAAGCCGCGTTCGCCGCAGGGGGCCTGCCAAAGGGCGAATCAATCGGCGGACCGGTCAGGATGGTGATTTGCCGCGTGTCGGGAATATCGACGAAAAGATGGCGCAGGCTCTCGCCCGCGGCAATCGCGTACTGGCGCATCGCATCCGTGCCCAGCGTCAGCGGATCGACGACATCGTCGCCGCCGGGCGCGCGCGCGAGTGCGAACGGCAATACTCCAACGCGTCCGGCCATGCTGCCGCTGATCGGGAGCGCATCGATCATGACCGCGCCGTAGTAGCGCCCGGGCGCAAGCCAATTGATGACTGAACCGAGCGTCATCCGCAACGGGAAATTCGCTCCACTGGCGACATGGCCGGGCCCGGCAATGGCGCCATGGACAATACTGCCTTGGTTGACGAATCCCGGCGGGGTGTCCGGCAAGCCGCTGCTCAGCGTCACGTTATACGTCGCGCCGGTGCTGCCGGACGGAATGTCCACGAGCGCCCACACCTGCGCGGATGCCGGTTGGTCGCGCAAGTCGACGATGCAGCGCGCGCCAACACCCTGCGCCGCGCACACCTGTTCGGCGAAGTCCGGCTGGCCGTTGCCATTGCTGTCGATGCCGGCATACAGTGTTGCCGAAGGTGACGTCGAAGCCGCGATCTCGACAATGAACACGCGGCCCTGCGGCCCTCCCGGCGGCGGCGAGGAAAAACCGGATGGAGTCAGTACCGGAAACAACACGAACTGCTTTCCGGTGCCGGGAAACGTCGTATACAGTTCGTTCGGCTTCGGATCGACGCCGAGACTCATCGGACTCGATTTCGCCGTCACCAGCCCCGCCAGCGCGAATTGCGCGTGTGGCAGCGCGGCGAGGCCCGAAATATCCAGTGTCGTGTCGAAGAACGGTTTGCCCGTCGTGAATTCGCGAAACGCCTGTGCCTTGCCCGGTGAAGCATACACGGCCAGCGTCAGCGCGAAGTCGGCAGCAGACTGTCCGCCGCCGGTCTTGTGCAGGACGATGCGCGCGTTCGACCAGGTTCCGGTCAGGTGCGGGTCACTCACGTCCACGGCGATATTCAACTTCTGCGACGCGCCCGGCGCGAGCGAGAACTGCGTCGGCGTCGCGGTGATCTTCGCGTTCGCCGTCGCGCCCTGTACCGAAACGGTCCAGGCGCCGCCCCCGGACATGTCGGTAACGGTACGCACGAAACTGCATTGCCCGAAGCAGGATTCGCTTTCGATGCCGGGGCGATTGAGCACAGCCGGATTGCCGCCGTGGGACGGATCCTGGGCGCGGAAATCGGCGGTGCTCAACGGCAGGTACAAACCCGTCTGCGCCGCGGCGGCGGGTTGCACGCGCCCCGTGCCCGCATCCAGCGGCGAGGCCGGCGCCACGCCGTCCTGCAGACGCACGCTGCCCGCCAGAGCAGTGCCCAGCAGCGCGGACTCGATCTGCGCCGGACCCCAGGTCGGGTGCGCGGCAACGAGCAGCGCCGCTGCGCCGGCGACGTTCGGA
>DASTAL010000422.1:0-3355 GCA_035712685.1 Rudaea sp.
CTTGCGCGCGCCCAACGCGCGACGCACGCCGATCTGCTTGTGGCGCTGGCCGACCCAGAAGCTGGTCAGGCCCACGATGCCCGCGCCGGTGACCGCGAGCAGGATCAGGCAGATCACGCCCATCAGGATCGCCATGCCGCGATCAGCGCGATAGGCATTCGCGCGGATGTCGTCGAACGCAAGCACGCCCTTGCCATCGAGGTAGAACACGCGCATGGGATTGGCCTTGTACAAGGCCGGAACCGCCGCCGCCATCGCCGCCTGCAATCGACCGGGCTTGGTGCGCACCGCGTAGCGCGAATAATTCGCATCCAGGCGCGTCGGGATCAAGGCCGTGTTCCACGCAAAGTCGTTGGCCCAGCTGCCCACGGTCGAAACCTGCAGCCGATCGAGGATGCCGACGATCGTGGTTGGCGTACTGCTGCCGTCAAAATAAATCGTCTTGCCGAGCGCGTCGTGGTTCGGGAAAAGCTTGTCGGCCAAGGCCTGCGAAACGATGGCGATCGGGGTCTTGTTCGCCGCGCGAAACGCGCGGTTGCCGATTTCAGCGTCGGTGAAATCGCGACCCGCAACTAGCTTGACGCCCAGGGTCTTGAGCAGATC
This sequence comes from Rudaea sp., assembly GCA_035712685.1. Lineage (GTDB taxonomy): Bacteria > Pseudomonadota > Gammaproteobacteria > Xanthomonadales > Rhodanobacteraceae > Rudaea. Next base: position 604 of record DASTAL010000422.1, read on the forward strand.
CTTGCCGCCGAAGTAATACACCACGCGGGCCGGCTCATCCTTTTCATCCGGCTTGGTGCTGGCACCGCCGCTCCAGGTGCTGCTGGCCAGCGGCAGCGAATTGATCGGCGTGACCGACTCCACGTCGGGCAGGTTGCGCAAGGTGGCCAGATCCGCCTGCAGCAGTGAATCGAGCTTGTCGGTCGAGGCCTGGTCATCGCCGGTCGGCGCACCGACCCAGCTTTGCGAAACCATGAACAGGTTGCTCTCGTCCAACCCGGTCGGGCGGTGGATGCGTTCGATGCGGCTGCCGATGATGAAGATCGCGTTGCAAACGATCGCCAGGGTCAGCGCGATCTGCAGCGCGATCAGCACGACGCCGGCCTTGTGACGGCGCAACGCGGCAAGCAGGGGATGCAAGGTCATGTTCGTCACCTCAATTGGATTTGAGCTGCCACGCCGGCATCACTCGCGCGGCGCGGAACGTGGGATACAGCGCGGCGAGCATGCTGGCGATCACCGACACGACCAGCGTGGTCGCGAGCAGGGAAACGTCCATGCGCGCGAGATCGGCAATGGCCTTTGGCAGCACCAGACCCACGCTGAGCACGCCGATGCCGGTGAGCACCAGGCCGATCACGCCGCCGACCACGCCGATGATCGCGCCCTCGGTCAGGAACTGCGCGTAGATCGCCAGGCGCGGCGCGCCGAGCGCGCGGCGCACGCCGATCTCCGACGAACGGCGCAGGAACTTCGCGAGCAGCAATCCGGACGTGTTGACCAGGCACACGATCAGCAAACCCAACGCGATCAGCAGCGAAACCTTGGTGTCGCTGGGCACCACATGCTGATAATCGAGCCAGTCGGGCAGATTGCGCAGGCGCACGTTGGGCGCCCAATTCGGATAGCGCGTGCGCGCGAAACCTTCCAGGTAGTTCTGGTATTCGCGTGCCGCAGCCGCGTCATCGAGCTGGACCATGTAGGCAATCCAGATGCAGCTCGAATGCTGCAGTCCCTCGAAGCCCGATTCCTTCGGCACCGCGATGCAATTGGTATTGCCCTGGTTGGACATGTTGGCCGCGATCGCCGTGTTGAACGGCAGGAACAAGTCCTCGCCATCGGTCGCAAAGGCGCCACTGTTGACGACGTCGTAGAACACGGGTTGCGGGTTCCAGTCAGCGGTCACCCCGACCACGCGATACTCGCGACCATCGACGTTGAGCATCTTGCCCACGCTGTTGGCGCCGTCGAAGACCTTGTCGTTGAGCTTGCTGCTGATGACCGCGACCTGGGCACGCCGCTCGTCGTCGGCCGCGCTCCAGCCGCTGCCGTATTGGAACGGCACGTCGAGCATCGGGAAGAATTCGCCGAAAACGGCATGGCCGCCAGTCTGGATCGGATGCTTGGCCGCGTCGCCCGGCACCACCGACGGTCCGATCTGGTACAGCGCCGACTGCAGTTTCGCGCGGTGATCGCGCATCAGGGAGACCGCATCGCCGTAGTCGAGCGCGTCCGGCGGTCCCTTGTCCGGAGCGCCGCCGCCGCGCTGCGCGTCCGGTCCCCACATGTCGATCTGCGGCACGTGGAGCTGCGACGATTTCCATGGAATCGGATCGCCCGACACGGCGCGGAACACCGACCACGCGGTCATCGAGGCGCCGACGCCGAACGCGATCGTCAGCACCATCAGGGCGGTGAGGCCGGGACTGCGCTTGAGGCTGCGCAGGGCAAGGTCGAGGTAATAGGCGAACATGGCTCAGCCCTTGTTGGCGGCCGCGGGCTTGGCCGCGAACGAATAGAACGGCATCGAGTAATCCGGGTGCGCGACGCTGGCGAGGTCGGCGCCGGCAAAGGCGGCGCGCACTTCTTCGTGCGTCGGCCGCACGGTGATGACGGGCAGCATCGGAATCGCCGCTTCCGGCACGACGAAGGCCTGGCGCGCGGTGCGGCCGGCGCTGTCGGCGAGCATGCTCAGGCCGACGAACTCCAGCCCGGTGATCGAGATGGCGATGGCTAGTGCGATCAAGTATTTGCTGGTGCTCATGACTGCTCTCCTCGGTATGTGGTTCAGGCCAGAGCCGCTTTCGCGGCATGCGCGTGGAAGCGCGGCTCTTCAGCGATATCGACGACCTGGCCGTCGATGATGTGGACGTTGCGTTGCGCGCGCGCGGCCAGCTCCGGATCGTGCGTGACCATGACGATCGTCGCGCCGCCGCGGTGGATGTCCTCGAGCAGCTCCATCACGCCGCGCGCCATCTGCGTGTCGAGGTTGCCGGTCGGCTCGTCCGCGAGCAGCAGGCGCGGCGATCCGGCGAGCGCACGGGCGATGGCGACGCGTTGCTGCTGGCCGCCGGAGAGTTCGGCCGGATAATGCTTGACGCGCGCGGCCAGGCCCACCCGCTCGAGCGAATCCATGATGCGGCGCTTGCGTTCGTCGGCCTTCATGCCGCGGTAGCGCAACGGCACGTCGACGTTGTCGAACACGTTCAGGTCCGGAATGAGATTGAAGGCCTGGAAGATGAAGCCGATCTTCTCGTTGCGGATTTTCGAGCGCGCGTTGTCGTCGAGCTGGCTGACCTCGATGCCGTCGAGGTGGTACTCGCCGCCGCTGAACGTTTCCAGCAGCCCGGCGATGGTCAGGAACGTGGTCTTGCCCGAACCCGAAGGCCCGGTCACGGCAACGAACTCGCCTTCCTTGACGTCGATGTTGAAGTCGCGCAGGGCATAGGTTTCCACCAGTTCCGTGCGGTAGACCTTGGCCAGGTGAGTCATC
>DASTAL010000423.1:0-1232 GCA_035712685.1 Rudaea sp.
ATGCGACAATTATCGCATGCCCATCGTGCTGCCCATCCACGACCAACCCCTGCCCTACGTCGCGCGCCTGGAAAAGCGCCCGCTGTCGGCGATCGATCTCGTCGTGATCCATTGCACCGAATTGCCGGACATGCAGATGGCACGCGAGTTCGGCGAACGCATCCGTTACGAGAAATCGCAGACCGGCAACAGCGGGCATTACTACATCGATACCGACGGCACGATCTACCGCTACGTGCCGGACGACCGCGTGGCCAATCACACCTATGGCTACAACCCACGCTCGATCGGCATCGAATTGTCGAACGTGGGCCGCTATCCGCACTGGGGCGACAGCCGGCATCAAAAGTGGACAACACCCTACACCAAGGCGCAGATCGATTCGCTGCTCGCGCTGCTGCGCCAATTGCGGCAGGAACTGCCGAATCTCAAATACATCGCCGGACACGAGGACCTGGACACGCGTCTGGAGCCGGCCAGCGACGATCCGCAGGTGATGCTGCGCCGCCGACAGGATCCGGGGCCACTGTTTCCGTGGCGGGATGTCGTCCCTGCGAGCGGACTCGAACGATTCAACCCATAGGAATTTCCATGTCGAATCCCATCGTCGGCGAACTGATCGACCTGTTGCAGCTCGAACGGCTGGAAGAAAACCTGTTCCGCGGCCAGAGCCGCGACATCGGCACCAAGTACGTGTTCGGCGGACAGGTGCTGGGGCAGGCGCTGTCGGCCGCGCAACGCACCGTGGATGGCTCGCGCGCGGTACATTCGCTGCACGCCTACTTCCTGCGCGCCGGCGATGTCGAGGCGCCGATCGTGTTCGAAGTCGATCGCGCCCGCGACGGCAAGAGTTTTTCCGTGCGCCGCATCATCGCGATCCAGCACGGCGAGACGATCCTGAATGCCGCCGCCTCGTTCCAGATCGCCGAACCCGGCGTCGAGCACCAGCTCAGCATGCCCGACGTGCCGCCACCGGAAGACCTGAATCCGCCTGAACCCGTTCCAGCCGAAGAACTGGCCCAGCTGCCGGTGAAGGCGCAGCGCTGGCTGGCGCGCAAGGGACCGTTCGAGTTTCGCCCGGTCTATCCACGCAACGAACTGAAGCCGGCCAAACGCCCGCCGTTCCAGCAGATCTGGTTTCGCCTCGCCGGACGCGCGCCGGACGACGACACCCTGCATCGCGCGATGCTGGCTTACGCCTCCGATTTCCACCTGATCGGCACGGCGACGCT
>DASTAL010000424.1:0-2248 GCA_035712685.1 Rudaea sp.
CGGACGCCAAAGGCGAGCGCTTCATCGCACGCAGCGAAAAGCCCGGACAGCCGACTGGCGCATTGATGCAGGAAATCATCGTCGAGGCATTGAAAGCACTGCCGATTCCCAAACCCATGCGCTGGAGCGACCACGACTTCGCCTTCGTGCGACCGGTGCACTGGCTGGTGATCCTGCACGGCAGCGATGTGATCGATGCGGAAATCTTCGGGATCCGATCCGGCCGCGAATCGCGCGGACATCGTTTCATGCATCCGCAAGCGGTTTCGATCGCCAACCCGGATGCCTATGTAGATGCACTGCGCGCGGCGAAGGTCATCGCCGATCCGGCTGACCGGCGTCGGCGCGTCGTGGACGAAGTGGCGCGCGCGGCAAACGGCACTGGCGGCACGCCACGGCTTTCCGATTCCCTGCGCGACGAGATCGCCAATCTTGTCGAATGGCCTTCCGCGATCGCCTGCGCGTTCGACAAGGAATTCCTCGCCGTGCCGCAGGAAGCCCTGATCACGACGATGGAAACGAACCAGAAGTTCGTTCCCGTGTTCGACGCTACCGGCAAACTCACCGAGCATTTCATCGGCGTCGCCAATATCGAATCCAAGGATCCGTCGGAAATCCGCAAGGGCTACGAGCGCGTGATCCGCCCGCGCTTCGCTGACGCGAAATTCTTCTACGACGAAGACCTGAAAACGCCGCTGGCGGCGCATCAGGACGCGCTCAAATCAGTGACGTATCAGCAGCAGCTTGGCAGCGTCTGGGACAAGTGCGTGCGCGTGGCGGAGCTGTCCCGCGTGATCGCCAATCGTTGCGGCGTCGATGCCGCGCTGGCAACGCGCGCGGCGAGTTTGAGCAAATGCGACCTGATGACGCGCATGGTCGGCGAATTCCCCGAACTGCAGGGCGTGATGGGTCGTTACTACGCCGCGGCCAGCGGCGAGAACGGTGAAATTGCGCAGGCGCTGGACGAGTTCTATCGCCCGCGCTTCGCCGGCGACGGCATCGCGCGGGGCAAGATCTCGCAAGTACTAGCCATCGCCGAACGCCTGGATACGCTCGCCGGCATCTTCGCCGTCGGTGGCAAGCCTTCCGGCAGCAAGGATCCGTTTGCGCTGCGCCGCGCCGGACTGGGACTCGCACGTACGCTGATCGAGGGCGGTTTTGAACTCGATCTGGAAGCCCTGCTGCGCGAGGCGGTGGAATTGCTGCCGGCCATCGCGCCCGCGAAGGACGCCAAGCCGAATGCCAAGCCTTCGCCGGCCGACAACAAGCAAGTGTTGACGGACGCGCTGCTCGACTTCGTCTTCGAGCGCCTGCGCGGCTACTACGCCGAGCAGGGCTTCGGTGCGGAACAGTTCGATGCGGTCCGCGCCGTCGATCCGGAAACCCTGCCCGACTTCGACCGCCGACTGCGCGCCGTCGCGGAATTCTCCAAGCTGTCCGAGGCCGCGGCGCTCGCCGCGGCAAACAAGCGCATCGGCAACATCCTCAAGCAGGCCGCGGACGACGCTGGCGGACGCGTGGATCCTGCCTTGCTCGATGCCGGCGCCGAGCGCGAGTTGCACGAACACATCGAACGCGCGGTCGCCGTGATCGCGCCGCTGGCGCAAGGCAATCGCTACGTGGACATGCTGCGCACGCTTGCCGCGCTGCGCGCACCGGTGGATGCGTTCTTCGACCAGGTCATGGTGATGGCCGACGATGCGGCCACGCGCCGCAACCGCGTCGCCCTGCTCGCCGGACTGCGCCGGCTGTTCCTGCAAGTGGCCGATATTTCCCTGCTGCAAGGCGCATGACGCGGTGAGCGTCGAGCCCTCGCGCGCGGACCGCTCGGTCGCTCGTCACTGGGAGCGGGCGCGCACCTACTTGCAGCAACGCAACTTGCCTGCAGCCAGCGTGCAGCTGGAGTCCCTGCGCGCGCTCGCGCCCGACGACGCGCGCACGCACGCGTTGACCGCCCAATTCTTCCTGATGCAGGGCCGTCCGCGTGACGCGGCGACGCACGCGCTGGCGGCAGCGCAAGCCGTGGGCGACGAGACCCTGGTGCTCGGCGATTTGGCCGAAACGCTGCTGCAAGTCGGCGAATCCGCGGCCGCGCACGATCTGTTGCAGCGGCCGGTGTGGCAGCATGCCAGCGATGCGGACACGCTGTTGCGTTACGCCGACCTGCGTCGCCGGTTCGGCGAACACGCTCAGGCCCTGGCCGCATTCGACCGGCTGGTCGCATTGCGCCCCGATGACGGAATGCTGC
>DASTAL010000425.1:0-1114 GCA_035712685.1 Rudaea sp.
TTCATCGCGAGCTTCTTCGACGCCTCGGCGAATTCCGGCGTGAGCCGGAAGACCCTGCGGCCCAAAGGCTTGGTCCACAGGAACATTTCCAGTACCAGGAACCATGCATGCAGCAGGGCGACAAACGCGACAACGAAATCGGCGGCAAGGTGCATGGCCCTCTCCTTAGCCGGCCGCCAGCGTGCGCTTGGCCGCGGCAATGACGCGCGCCGTGCTCGGCAACTGCTTGTTTTCCAGCCGGTACAGCGGCGTGTGCACGTCCCAGCCGGTCACGCGCGCGACCGGCGCGAGCAGGTCGTAGAGGCATTCCTCGGCGATGCGCGCGGCGATTTCGGCGCCGAAACCGGCGGTCCTGGGCGCTTCGTGCACGATCACGCAGCGGCCGGTCTTGTGCACCGATTCGGCGATGGTGTCGAAATCGAGCGGCGTCAGCGTGGCGAGGTCGATCACTTCGGCGCTGATGCCGTCTTTCGCGAGCGCATCGGCCGCTTCCAGTGTTTCCTTGACCTGTGCGCCCCAGGTCACCAGCGTGATGTCGGTGCCGTCGCGCAGCACGAAGCACACGTCCAGCGGCAGCGCCTCGCCGTCGTCCGGCACCTCTTCCTTGTACTGGCGGTAGATGCGCTTGGGCTCGAAGAAGATCACCGGGTCCGGATCGCGGATCGCGGCGAGCAGCAAGCCGTAGGCGCGCGCCGGCGACGACGGCAGCACGACGCGCAGGCCGGGCACGTTGGTGAACAGGTGTTCGTTCGCTTCGGAATGGTGCTCGGGCGCATGGATGCCGCCGCCCCAGGGCGCGCGGAACACGGCCGGGCAGGTCAGGCGTCCGCGCGTGCGGTTGCGCAGGCGTGCGGCGTGGCAGACGATCTGCTCCATCATGGGATAGATGAAGCCTTCGAACTGCGCCTCGGCGATCGGTTTCATGCCCTGCGCGGCCAGGCCGACGGTGACGCCGGCGATGGTTGTCTCGTCCAGCGGCGTGTCGAATACGCGCCACTCGCCGAATTTTTCCGACAGGCCCTGCGTCGCGCGGAACACGCCGCCATTGACGCCGACATCCTCGCCCAGCACGACCACCGACGGGTCGTGCTTCATCTCGTAAGCCAGCGCCTGG
>DASTAL010000426.1:0-2831 GCA_035712685.1 Rudaea sp.
TGATCGTGGGGCCCTGCGTCACACCGCCGCTTGCCGTCGCCGTGCTCTACATCGCGCAGAAACACGATGCCGTGCTCGGCGGCTTCGCCCTGTTCGCGCTCGCGCTCGGCATGGGCGCGCCACTGGTGGTGTTCGGCGCCAGCGCCGGCAAGCTGCTGCCGCGCGCCGGTGCGTGGATGGACGCGGTCAAGGCCGTGTTTGGCGTGACCTTCCTCGGCCTTGCGATCTGGATGCTCTCGCGCGTGGTATCGGCGCCGTGGATCATGCTGATGACAGGCCTGCTTGCGGTGGCCTGTGCGGTATACCTCGGCGCACTCGAACGCCTGGCGGACAGCGCTTCCGGCTGGAAGAAATTGTGGAAGGCGCTGGGCGTTGTGCTGCTGATCGGCGGCGCGGCGGAACTCATCGGCGCGGCGGCCGGCTCCAACGATCTGCTGCAACCGCTGCATGGTATCGGCGGCGGCGGCGTGGTCACGGCGCCCTCCGAACAGGGACTGGCGTTTCGCCGGATCAAATCGCTTGCAGACGTCGAACACGCCCTCGCGGCGGCGAAATCCGCCGGCCAGCCCGCCATGCTCGATTTCTATGCCGACTGGTGCGTATCCTGCAAGGAAATGGAGAAATTCACCTTCACCGATGCGCGCGTCAAGCAGGCGCTGGCGGGGTTCGTGCTGCTGCAGGCCGACGTCACCGCGAACGACGACACCGACAAGGCGCTGATGAAGCATTTCGAGATCGTCGGCCCACCGGACACCGTCTTCTATGACGCGGATGGCAAGCAACGCCACGACCTGCAACTGATCGGCGCGGAGAAGCCCGGCGATTTTGTGCAGCGTGTCGGCGCCGTGCGGCGGTAAAATCCCGGCATGTTCAAATCAAACTTCTTCATCATCCTCATTGCGATTGCCGGCGCCCTGCTCGGCCTCTCCGTCGGCAGCTTTTTCAGCCGGCCACAAGTCACCGGCCTGCCGGCGGGCACGGGCGTGCTCGGCCCGGGCCAGCAGCTGGCCGACCTGCAGCTGACCGGCACCGACGGCCAACCGCACCGGCTCGGCGACTGGCAGGGCAAACTCGTGCTGATCAATTTCTGGGCGACCTGGTGCGAGCCATGCCGCGAGGAAATGCCGCTGCTCGAAGCGGCGTCGAAAAAATATGCTGGTAGCGGATTCAGCGTGGTCGGCGTGGCCGTGGATGATCCGGACGCCGTCGCCGCCATGCTCAAGTCGCGGCCGGTGGATTACCCCATCCTGATCGGCGACGACGGCACGCTCGATGCGGTCGGCGACAATCGCGGCGTACTCCCCTACTCGCTGCTGGTCGGGCCGGATGGCAAGATGATCGCCCTGCGCGCGGGCAGTTTTCCGTCAGCCGACAACCTCGAACGCTGGATCAAGCCACACTTGGCCAATTCAGGTTAAACAGCGGTCAATTTCGGCGATCTGCCGATATCTTTCTGGACAACTCCGTCCAACTCTTGCACACTCTCGCGCCTTGACCGGCTCGGCGCCGGCAGCCGGAATACGCGCTTGGCCAAGATCCTCGTCCTCCACGACCCCAACCTGAACCTGCTCGGCACGCGCGAGCCGGAGGTGTACGGCCATGCCACGCTGGCCGACATCGACGCCGAACTTGCGGCGAACGCACGCGCATCAGGCGCAGAACTGGCTTCATTCCAATCCAATGCCGAGCACGAACTCGTCGAGCGCGTGCAAGCCGCGCGCAACGACGGCACCGCTTTCATCCTGATCAACCCGGGTGCGTTCACGCATACCAGCGTAGCCCTGCGTGACGCCCTGGCTGCGGTAAAGATCCCCTTCATCGAGGTGCATCTTTCCAACCCGCACGCACGCGAGGCGTTCCGCCGGCTCTCGTATTTTTCCGACCTTGCCGTCGGCGTGATCGCCGGCTTCGGCGCGCAAAGCTACCAGTTCGCCCTGCGCGGCGCGCTCGATTACCTGCAAAAGCATCATTCCACAGTGGCGCGCTGAGCGCCGTTATCAGCAAATCACGAGGGGTTAGCCGTGGATCTACGCAAGATCAAGACACTCATCGACATCCTGGAACAGTCGAACCTGGCCGAAATCGAGATCAAGGAAGGCGAGGAATCCGTGCGCCTGAGCCGCATGCCCAAGGGCGGTGCGCCCGCGCCGGTGATGATGCCGGCGGCGCAAGTGCACGTGGAGTCCCCGCGTGCGGCCGCGGCTGCCGCCGCTCCGGCAGCCGCCGCCGCGCCATCCGCGGACAAGGGCCTGCCGCCGGGCCATGTGGTGCGCTCGCCGATGGTCGGCACGTTCTACGCTTCGGCCAATCCGGAAACCCCGCCGTTCGTGAAGGTTGGCCAGACGGTGAAGGCCGGCGACACGCTGGGCATCATCGAGGCGATGAAGATGTTCAACCAGATCGAGGCTGACAAGGCCGGCACCGTGGTCGCGATCCTGGGCACGAACGGCCAGCCGGTGGAATTCGACGAACCGCTGTTCGTGATCGGCTGAGCGCACGCGCATGCTCGATAAAGTCGTCATCGCCAACCGCGGCGAAATCGCCCTGCGCGTACTGCGCGCCTGCCAGACGCTGGGCATCAAGACCGTGGCCGTGCATTCCACGGTCGACCGCAACCTCAAGCACGTCGGCATGGCCGACGAATCCGTGTGCATCGGCCCCGCGCCGGCGGCGGAAAGTTATCTCAACGTGCCGGCGATCATCGCCGCGGCCGAAGTCACCGACGCGCAGGCGATCCATCCCGGCTACGGATTCCTGTCCGAGAACGCGGATTTCGCCGAGCGCGTCGAACAGTCCGGCTTCGTCTTCATCGGCCCCACGCCAGACGTGAT
>DASTAL010000427.1:0-1673 GCA_035712685.1 Rudaea sp.
TCGCATTCGAATTTCGGCAGCCACGACAATGCCAGCGCGCGCAAGATGCGCCAGGTGCTGGAACTGGTGCGCCGCAAGGCGCCGGACCTGGAAATCGACGGCGAGATGCAGGCCGACACGGCACTGAACGAGGACATCCGCGCGCGCATCTTTCCGAACTCGCTGCTGCGCGGCCGCGCCAACGTGTTCGTGTTCCCGAACCTGGATGCGGCCAACATTGCCTACAACATGGTGCGCCAGTTCACCGAGGGCGTCGCGATCGGGCCGATCCTGATGGGCGTGTCCAAGCCCGCGCACGTGCTCACGCCCGCCTCGACCGTACGCCGCGTGGTCAACGTGACGTCCATTGCCTGCGTCGAGGCGCAGATTCGCGCGCAGGCAGCGGGTTGAAAATCGACGCCATGCGGGTGCCTGGCTAAACTGGCGGGACCAACCGATCGCAATCGCGGCGCAATGCGGCGCCGCGCGGAGACAATGATGAACAACCCCCTCACCGACATGCTCAACCAGGATCCAGATCCGGCCGAAACCCGCGACTGGCTCGAATCCATCGACGCGGTGATCGGCGCCGAAGGCACCGAGCGCGCGCACTTCCTGCTCGAGCGGCTCGTCAACGAAACACGCCGCGCGGGCGGCCACCTGCCGTTCGCGCCGACGACGGAATACATCAACACCATCCCGCCGCAGCTGGAAGCGAAGAGCCCCGGCGACGCGAACATGGAATGGCGTATCCGCTGCATCCTGCGCTGGAACGCGATGGCGATGGTGGTGCGCTGCAATCGCAAACCCGGTTCGCTCGGCGGCCACATCGCGAGCTTTGCCTCGTCGGCGACGCTGTACGACGTGGGCTTCAACCATTTCTGGCGTGCGCCAAGCGCCGAACATCCGGGCGACCTGATTGGCTACCAGGGCCACTCCAGTCCCGGCATCTACGCGCGTTCCTTCCTCGAAGGCCGCATCGACGCCGAGCAGATGGACTTGTTCCGTCTCGAAGTGGTCGCACCCGAGCGTGCGCTGGCGTCTTATCCGCATCCGTGGCTGATGCCGGATTACTGGCAGATGCCGACGGTGTCGATGGGCCTGGGGCCCATCCAGGCGATCTATCAGGCGCAGTTCTGGAAGTATCTGGAAAACCGCGGCCTGATGCCGAAGACCGACCGCAAGGTCTGGTGCTTCCTCGGCGACGGCGAAGTGGACGAGCCCGAATCGCTCGGCGCGATCTCGCTGGCTGGACGCGAAGGCCTGGATAACCTGATCTTCGTCGTCAACTGCAACCTGCAGCGCCTGGACGGGCCGGTGCGCGGCAACGGCAAGATCATCCAGGAACTCGAAGGCGTGTTCCGCGGCGCGGGCTGGAACGCGATCAAAGTCGTGTGGGGCAGCTACTGGGATCCGCTGCTCGCGCGCGACAAGGACGGCATCCTGCGCAAGCTGATGATGGAAACCGTCGACGGTGAATACCAGGCCTGCAAGGCGTTTGGCGGCAAGTACACGCGCGAGCATTTCTTCGGCAAATATCCCGAAACGCTGGAGATGGTGCGCAATCTTTCCGACGACGACATCTGGCGCCTGAATCGCGGCGGCCACGATCCGCACAAGGTCTACGCGGCCTACCACGCGGCGGTGAACACGCAGGGCATGCCGACGGTGATCCTGGCCAAGACCGTCAAGGG
>DASTAL010000428.1:0-2545 GCA_035712685.1 Rudaea sp.
CGTCACCGGTGCCGGGCGCGGGTCGCCGCTGGTGCCGGTAAACCCAGTAATGCGAGGCCGTGTAATTCACACCCAAACCGGCCACGGAACCGGCGGCGACGGCGAGGATCAACCACTGCCGATCGACATTGAAAAAGTATACGAGTGCCGAGTAGGCGGCGAAATTGCACGCGAATCCGCCACTCATGGCGAGGATGTAGCGCACCCATTCCACGCCGAGCGAATGTTTGCGCGGGCCGCGGAACGTGTAGCGCCGATTGAGCAGCCAGGTCGCCGTAGCCGCGAACAGGAACGAAATCAATCGTCCGCTGTAGCGATCCCAGGCCAGACCGAGCACGAGCAATTGCAGCACGCCCGCATCGACTATGAATCCGACCACGCCGACAAGACTGAAGATCGCCAGCCGGCGCAGGTGCGACTTCATGCGCCGAACACCGCGCGCATGCGCTCGCGGTCCGGGCGTTCGATCACGCCGCGCTCGGTCACGATGGCGTCGATCAAACCATGCGGCGTGACGTCGAACACCGGATTCCAGGCCTGCGCGCCTTCGACGACGGTGCGCTGTCCACCGACGGCAAACAATTCGGCGGGATCACGCAGCTCGATGTCGATGTCGTCGCCGGTCGCGGTCTGCATGTCGACGGTCGACGATGGCGCCACCACCATGAATTTGACGCCGTGATGACGCGCGGCGATGGCGAGCTGGTAGGTGCCGATCTTGTTCGCGGCGTCGCCGTTGGCGGCGATGCGGTCGGCGCCGACGATGACCCATTTGACCGCGTTCGACTTCATTAAATGCGATGCCGCCGAATCGGCGATCAGCTTCGCCGGGATGCCGTCGCGCATCAGCTCCCACATCGTCAGGCGCGCGCCCTGCAGCCAGGGTCGCGTCTCGCCCGCGTATACGTGTGCAATTTTCCCGGTCGCGAAGCCGGCGCGAATCACGCCCAGAGCGGTGCCGAATCCTGCCGTGGCGAGCGACCCGGTATTGCAGTGCGTGAGCACGGCCGAACCCGGCGTGATCAGCGCGGCACCGAGTTCGCCCATGCGCCGGTTCGCGACCAGATCCTCGGCCTGGATCGCCTGCGCTTCGAGTTCCAGCGCTTCCACGTTGGCACCTGCCACGATGCGCGCACGCATCCGATCCAGCGCCCACATCAGGTTCACCGCCGTCGGCCGCGCCGCGCGCAAGCTGGCAATCGCCACGTCCAGATCGGCACCTTGGCGCGCCGCCAGCACGACGCCCCAGGCGGCGGCAATGCCGATGGCCGGCGCGCCGCGCACGACCAAGTCGCGTATCGCGGCGGCGACGTCGTCCGCGCTGCGGCATTCCAGCCAGGCTTCGACGAAGGGCAAACGGCGCTGGTCGAGCAAGCGCAGCACGCCATCGTTCCAGACGACGGCACGGATAGTGTCGTGGTGTTCGAGCGATGGCATGTGCGGTTCCAAAGGTGCGCAGGATAACCGATGCGCCTTCATGCTGTTAGCATGCGCGCATGAAGTCCCTCGTCGTGCGCAGCCGTGAAATCGTGGCGATTCGCCGGCCGGCACGCAGCGCAGACCCGCATGCCGCCGCGTTTCTCGTCCTGTTGCGCCGCAAGTGCGTGCGCGCCGCCACGATCGGCGCATGCACGGCGGCGGCGGAATCCCTGCCCGGGCTCGGCAAGGTGCTGTCCGTGGTGTTCGGCGAACTCATCGACGTGGAGATGCTGGCAACGACGCAGCGCGAACTCGTCGAGGAGACGTTCCGCCTATATGAGCTGAACCTGCCGGCCGTGCTGCAGAATACACTTGTGGATAAAGTGCAATTTTTTGGAATGGGTGCGAGCCTGGCCGGCGACGCGCTCGGCCGCAGCCTGTTGCATCGCCTGCTGCGCCGCGCCGGCGACCTGGTGGCGCGGCGCGCGGTGCCGGTGGCGGCGATTGTTTCGTCGGCGGTGGCTAACGCATCCGTGACCTACGCGATCGGCAAGCGTGCACAGGCGGCCGCGCGCCTGCCGCAGGCGTCCATCGCCGGCATGCCGGATGCGCTGCGCGCGTTCACGGGCATCGACGAACGCCGCATCGCGGCATGGTCGCTGGGTGCTGTCAAAAGCGTGCTGGCCGGCATCGGCAAGGCGGCCAAACGCGCCGCCTCGACGGTACGACCGGCGAAATCGCGGCGCGCCTAGACGCCGTCGCCGCGCGTCTCGGCCAGCGCGGCGGTCTTGCGCCCGCCGTTTTCCGGCATCAGGAAGAATTCACCCGCTTCGTGCCCGGCGAACTGGATCGGCGCGTATTCCGGAGCCTGCTGCAGGCCGGAGTTCGCGCTGCGCAAGGCCATACCGCCGGCGATTTCGCGGAACAATTCCTGCCCGGTGAGCAATTTGTTGTTGTCGCGCAGCACGGTCAGCAGCGCCGTGGCGAACACGGAGTGGCCGCCCTTGCTCGCCGCGTCGGCGACTGGCTGCACGCCGCCCGAGGTCAGCGCCGTACGCGAACGGCCGGCACTCATGGTCTTGACCCAGTCGCCCCAGACGTTGTCGGCCATGCCACCACCGAACGT
>DASTAL010000429.1:0-5367 GCA_035712685.1 Rudaea sp.
AGATCGACCACGCAGGGCACGCCGGTGAAATCCTGCAGCACGACGCGTGCCGGCATGAACGCGATTTCGGTGTCGGGCTCCTTCTTCGCGTCCCAGTTCGCGACCGCCTCGATTTCCTTCGCGGTCACATTGACGCCGTCCTCGTGACGCAACAGGTTCTCGAGCAGGATCTTCATCGAATAGGGCAGGCGCGCCAGATTGAAGCGTTCGCCGAGCTTGGCGAGGCTGGCGATCCGGTAGCGCTTGCCGTCCACCTCGAGCGTGGCGTGGGTCGAGAACGAATCGGTCATGACGGGCTCCTTGCAGTATCGGTCGGCCGTAATGGCCGTGGGGAGCCTTAAATTATACGCCAAGCGTACCGGCGAAGCGGCCCGGTCGCTGCGCTCAGTCCGCAACGTTGGCCGTCGCCTGATTCTGGTTCGCGGGGCCTGGTGTACGCGCTTTGAGCATGGCTCCCAGCTCACGCATCTGCGTGCGCAATCGGCTGCGGTCTAAATCGACTTTGCGTGCTTGCGCGATGAGTGCCTGCATCCGGTCAATCCAGGCGCACGGGTGCATCAGCGCGTTCGCCGAGCCGACCAGCCGGTGATGCAGGCGCAGCGGCGGCGCGAGACGATCGAGCTCGGCCGAATGACGGTCGAGCTCCGACATGTCCGGGGCCTGGCCTGAAGCCAACGCATCGCGCAGCACATGCAAGGCTTCGGCGACACGTTTGCGCACGAGCTGTTCGGTGCGGATCGGGTAGACGAACCACGCGGCGGCGACGCCGCACAGCGCACCGAGCAGGATGCAAACGACGCGAATGCCGAGCAAGGGCAGGATGGCCTCGTCCTGCGGGCCTTGCAGCAAGGCGAAGATCAGCGTGGCGCATACCGCCCACCAGGCGTAATTGATCGGACGCAGCCAGATGCCGACGAACAAGACGATGAAAATGATCGCGGCATCGTAGACAGGGTCGGACACCGCGATATGCGCGATCGCTGCCGCCAAGCTTGCGCCGCCGACAGCGCCACCCAAGCGCATCAGGCCCTTGTAGATGGCGTCGCCGCGGCTCACGGTGCCGCTGCAGACGATGAATGCCGTCAACACGACCCAGGCCCAGTGCGCGGGGAAGACGGTCATACCGATGGAAAAGGCAAGGCCGAGTGCGACGAGCATTTGCAGGGCCATCCGCGTCGAGATGTGCAGCGGCGATGTCGATGGCGTGCGTTCGAGGCGCGATCCGGCCTCTGATTCCGGCTTGGCTTCGATCCAGCCGATGCGCGCGCCGATCCAGGCGGCCGCGGCACTGCACAGCAGGGCGGCCAGGCCGGCGGCGATCACCACGGCAGCAGACATCCAGCGGGTGGATACGCCGTCCATGTGCACCGGCACGACGAGTATGCAAATCAGCGGGATGGCGAGGACGCGTCCGACGGTGCGTGCCGTCTCGCCGTATCGGCGCAAGAGGATCGACAGCACGATGCCGCCGATGAACAGCGCTGCGCCCAGCGGCGGCAGACTGCGCAAGACCGCACCGACAAGTCCTGCGGTCAACGCGATCAGCGGCAACATGAGGAATTCCACTGCGAGTTTGCGCGGGGTCGGGATTTCCGCGCGGCGCGATAGGCTCATCGCGAGCGTGGCGGCGAGGATCGCGGGCGAAGCATTGACCCCCAGCATTCGGCCCATCGCGTAGACGACGCCGAAGCTCGCGAGCACTGCGGCGATCGAAACCACGGCGAAGCGGAACGGTTGTGCGAACACGCTCATTTCCCCTCGATCGCGCAGGCCGCCAGCAGGCCGCGCGCCAGCATGGCGTACTGGCGGCGGCGGAACATCAGGCTCCACTGGTTGCCGCCGAGCTGGCGCCAGAGCACGGCGGCACGCACGGCGGCCATGAGCAGGGCACGAATGCGGTCGACCTGCGCCGATTGCTGCAGGAAAGCTGGATTGCCTTCGACCATGATGCGCGGCTGCAGGCGCGAGAGCGTGTTGGCGTACAGCTCGGCGAGACGCCCGCCGGGGTCGAGGTTTCCGGATTCGACTTGCGCAAGCAGGGGACGCATGGCGTCGATGCCGCCACGCAGGGCGGACAGCGCTGCGTTGTTGCGCATGAGTGCGCGTTCCAGGCGCAGAACCTGCACGGCCATCCGCGTGAGCGCGAGATCGCGTTTGCCGCTTTCGTCGAGCTGCGAGACGAGGGTTTCCAGGCCGAGACGCAGATTGCCGACGCCGGCGTAGACATCGGCGGGGCTGTCCGCATCGATGCGAAATATGCTGGCCAGACTTGCGCGTGCGGACGGGGCGTCGCAGCCGCCGCGTTGGGCGATCGCGCGTACCAGGGCGAGCGCCTGGAACAGCCCGGCCAACGCGATGACGCGACCTTCTCTCATGCAGCCAGCCCTCCGAATGGCGCATCGGTGGCGTCGATCACGCCGCCGCCGAGGCATTCCTCGTCGCGGTAGAACACCACGGATTGCCCCGGCGTCACCGCGCGTTGCGGCATGTCGAATTCCACCCCGCACCCATCTTCGCGCATTTGCACGCGGCAGGTCTGGTCGGGTTGCCGGTAGCGCGTTTTCGCGGTGCAGGAAAATTCGCCGGATGGCGGCGCAGCGGCCGTCCAGCTCAGTTCGCTCGCGCTCAGGCGCGTGGAATCCAGCCATTGTGTCGCGTTGCCCTGCGCAACGACGAGGACATTCGCGGCAACATCCTTGCCGATCACGTACCAGGGCTCGCCGCCGCCGTCGCGGCGTCCGCCGATGCCCAGTCCCGAGCGCTGGCCCAAGGTGTAGTACATCGTGCCGTCGTGTTCGCCGACGCGCTTGCCGTCCGGCGTGCGGATTTCGCCGCGCTGCGCGGGAATGTAATGACTCAGGAACTCGCGGAAATCGCGTTCGCCGATGAAGCAGATGCCGGTGGAATCCTTCTTGTCGTGGGTCGGCAACCCGGCCTCGCGCGCGAGGCGGCGCACCTCGGGCTTTGGCAACTCGCCAATCGGAAACAGCGTGGCGGCGAGCTGCTCCTGTCCGAGCGTGTAGAGAAAGTAACTCTGGTCCTTGTTCGTGTCGACGCCGCGCAACAGGCGGTGAATGCCGTCGCGTTCGTCGATGCGCGCGTAGTGGCCGGTCGCGATCTTCTCGGCGCCGAGCGCGCGCGCCTCGTCCAGGAAGGTTTTGAACTTGATCTCGCGGTTGCAAAGCACGTCGGGATTCGGCGTGCGTCCATCGCGATACTCGGCGAGGAAATGTTCGAACACGCGATCCCAGTATTCGGCGGCGAAGTTGCGCGCATGGAACGCGATGCCGAGCCTGGCGCACACGCGCACGGCGTCGGCGCGGTCGCGTTCGGCATGGCATTCGCCGAAGCGCTCGTCTTCTTCCCAGTTCTGCATGAACAGGCCGACGATGTCGTGCCCGGCCCGTTGCAGCAGCAGGGCGGCGACGGAGGAATCCACGCCACCGGACATGCCGACGACGATGTTCACGGCGCGTCCAGCAGGCAGGCAAGGCTCGCCAATTCCGAGCGCTTGCCGGCGAGGTAATCGTCGATCCCGCGCAACACCATCGGACTGCGCAAATTCCTCGACGCGGCGATTTCGTCGCGCGTCAGCCACAGGGCGCGGACGATGCCGGCGTCCAGCGCGCACGCCGGGTCGTGGCGCACGGGTTCCGCGGCAAAGGTGAAGCGTAGGAAGGCGCCATCGTCGTTCGCCCATTGGTAGATGCCGACCAGATGGGTCAGGATCACGTCCCAGCCGGTTTCCTCGCGCGTTTCGCGCAGGGCGGCGGCGGGCAGCGATTCATCCGGTTCCAAGTGCCCGGCCGGCTGGTTGAGCACGCGCATTCCACGCACATCTTCCTCGACGAGCAGGAACTTTCCGCCGCGCGGCACAACGCAGGCGACCGTCACGTCGGGCCGCCAGATGGAGCCGTTTTGCGGATGGGCGGAAGTGGTCCGATTCATGCTTGAATGTTACACGAGCAGGCCTTACAAAGAGGCATTGCGCCCGGGGCACGGGCGCTATAATCGAGGCGAAACGAGTCAGTGCCGAAGATGACGCAGCATACCGAACAAGAACACCAACGCGGCCTGGCGGTCGAGGAAGCTCGGCCGGAAGTTGCGCGCCCGCCGTTGTACCAGGTGGTGATCCTCAACGACGATTTCACGCCGATGGAATTCGTGGTGGCGGTGCTGGAAACGTTTTTCAACATGAACCGCGAACTGGCTACGCAAGTCATGTTGCACGTGCATACGCGCGGCAAGGGCGTATGCGGCGTGTTCACGCGCGAAGTCGCCGAAACCAAGGTCACCCAGGTCAACGAATTTTCGCGCTCGCACCAGCATCCCCTGTTGTGCACGTTGGAAAAGGCGTAAAAGTCCCCATCTAGGCGCTAGTCCCTCTCCGAGTACACCATGTTCAGCAAAGACCTCGAACTCTCCATCGGCCAGTGCTACAAGGACGCGCGCGAACAGCGTCACGAGTTCATGACCGTGGAGCACCTGCTACTGGCGCTGCTGGAAAATCCATCGGCGTCGGCGGTGTTGCGCGCCTGCGGCGCGGACAGCGCCAAGCTCGGCAAGGATCTGAAGAACATCATCGTCGAAACCGTGCCGGTATTGCCGGCCAACGACGAGCGCGACACGCAGCCGACGCTGGGCTTCCAGCGTGTCTTGCAGCGGGCCGTGTACCACGTGCAGTCCTCGGGCCGCAAGGAAGTCACCGGCGCGAACGTGCTCGTGGCGATCTTCGGCGAGAAGGATTCGCACGCCGTGTACTTCCTCAACCAGCAGGAAGTCTCGCGCCTGGACGTGGTCAATTACATTTCACACGGCATCGCCAAGATCGGCCAGGAAAACCAGCCGCAATCCGCCTCGGAGCCGGGCAAGGAAGGCGAGGCCGGCGATGAGCCGCGCGGAAATCCGCTCACCGATTTCGCGACGAACCTCAACGAGCTCGCCAAGCAGGGCAAGATCGATCCGCTGATCGGCCGCGCCGAGGAAATCGAACGCACGATCCAGGTGCTTTGCCGCCGGCGCAAGAACAATCCGCTGTTCGTCGGCGAGGCGGGCGTCGGCAAGACCGCGCTCGCCGAAGGCCTGGCCAAGCGCATCGTCGAGGGCGACGTGCCCGAAGTCCTCAAGGCCTGTACGATCTACGCGCTGGACATGGGCGCGCTGGTCGCCGGCACCAAGTACCGCGGCGATTTCGAAAAGCGCCTCAAGGCCGTGATCGCGGAGCTGAAGAAGCAGCCGCACGCGGTGTTGTTCATCGACGAGATCCACACCATCATCGGCGCGGGTTCCGCCTCGGGCGGCACCATGGACGCCTCCAACTTGATCAAGCCGATGCTCGCTTCGGGCGAGATCCGCTGCATCGGTTCG
>DASTAL010000430.1:0-2620 GCA_035712685.1 Rudaea sp.
GCGCCCAGCGCCAGCCATTGCCCAGGCGCCAGGCGCACGCCGCCCAATGCGTACGCCATCGCGGCGAGCATGAGATAGATGATGGCCGCACACAGCATCGCCATGACGAGCTTGGCCAGCAGATAGGCGCCCGGCGGCATCGGCGCGACGCGCTTGAGCGCCAGCCAGCCCTTCTCGCGTTCGATCGCCACCGCCACGCCGAAGCCGAACAGGCTCGGCGCCATCACGCCGAACACGCTGTAGGTGGCAAACAGGTACTGCGCGGCGCCAGCGTTGCCGTGGTTGAGCAGGAGGCCGAACAGCAGGAAGAACAGCGGCGGAAACATCAGCGTCGGTACCGCGAACGACGGCGTGCGCAGCAGGCGCAGGAATTCGTACCTGGCTTCCATGAGATACGCCGGAAGCGGGTGATAGGCGATTGCCGGCATGACCGTGGTTTGAGCGATCGCGTTCATTACGCGGCTTCCTTCGTAATCTCAACAAATGCTTCTGCAAGCCCTGCGCGCTGGATTTCCAGGTCGTGCAAGCGTGCATCCTGATCGAGCAGGCGGCGCACCACGGCCTCGGCACTATCGGTGACGATTTCCATGCGCTCGCCATCGCGCGCCGCACTGCGCACATCCGGCCAACCCGCGATGGCAGCGGCATCGACTTCGGTGATGCAGCGGATGCGGCGCTGGCCGACGCGCGCACGGATCTGCGCGACCGAGCCTTCCGCGACGATGCGCCCGTGGGCGAGCACCACGACGCGATCCGCCAGCGCCTCGGCCTCTTCCAGGTAATGCGTGGTCAGCACGATCGCACAGCCTTCGGCGACCAGCGTGCGGATCGTTTTCCACATCGTGCCGCGCGCGTCGATGTCCAGGCCAGTCGTCGGCTCGTCGAGGAACAGGATTTCGGCGCGGCCGGCAATGGCCAGCGCGAACTGCACGCGCCGCTGCTGGCCGCCGGAGAGTTTTCCGTAGCGGCGCCTCAACAGATCACCCACGCCGGCCAGTTGCACAATGTCGGCGACGGTGCGCGGCTGCGGGTAGTAGCTGCGGAACAGGGCTATCAATTCGCCGACCTGCAGGGTGTCCGGCACCGCGGTCGTCTGCAGCATCGCGCCGATGCGTCGGCGTGCGGAAACATTCTTCGGAGTTTCGCCGAACAAACGCGCCTCGCCGGCATCCGCCTCGAGCAGGCCGAGCAGGAGCGAAATCGCGGTGGTCTTGCCGGCCCCGTTCGGCCCGAGCAACGCCAGCACCTGTCCGCGCCGCACTTGCAGATTCATGCCGTCCAATGCCTGCAACTTGCCGTAGCGCTTGCTCGCGCTGCGCACCTCTGCCACCACGCCGTCGTCCGTCGTCATCACATGGCTCCCACCGAAGTTGCGGAGAGTCTGCTCGTCGAGCGGCCGAGCCGGCAGTCGCGCCAGTCAGTATTTGGCCGTGACAAGTGTCAGCACGGGAGCCCGGCAACGGGGAGCATTAGAGGGTACCAAGCGGCCCCATCGACCATGGCCGAAAGCGGCCCCGCCAGCAGGCCGCTTGTGCGTGATAAAATGCGAGCCGGAACAGGGGTTTCGCATTCTTTCGACGCACCGCGAGCGGTGCGTTTCCAACGTTTGTGGAGGTGCAACATGTCCATCATCGCCAAACTCGAAGAACTGCGCCGCAACTCGGGCAAGGTCCGCACCCAGGGTCTGCCGGACGCCACCATCGAACGCATGGCCGCCCAGTTTCCGGAGCTGGCCGAAGCCGTCGACGACGCGCTCGTCGCGCATCGCGCGCTGGCCGCGGAATTCCCCGACTTGCTGAAGCTCGACGAGGCCGCGCAACTGGCGCGCGTGCAATCGGATTTCGTGAATTTCTACGCCGACGACGCGGTGAATCCGTATGTCGCGCTGGCTGCGCGCGGACCGTGGGTCGTCACGCTCAAAGGCGCGGTGCTGCACGATTCCGGCGGTTACGGCATGCTCGGTTTCGGCCACACGCCGAAAGCGATTCTCGCGGCGCTGACCAAGCCACAGGCGATGGCCAACGTCATGACGCCGAGCGTGAGCCAACTGCGCTTCACGCGCGCGCTCAAGGCGAATATCGGTAGCGCGCGCGACGGCGGCTGCCCTTACACCCGCTTCATGTGTCTGAATTCCGGTTCGGAAAGCGTGTCGCTGGCCTGCCGCATCGCCGACGTCAATGCCAAGCTGATGACGGATGTCGGCGGCAAGTACGCCGGACGCACGATCAAGCGCCTCGCGGTCAAGGGTGCCTTCCACGGCCGCACCGAGCGTCCGGCCGTGTATTCGGATTCCTCGCGCAAGGCCTACCTGCAGAACCTCGCCAGCTTCCGCGACGAGCACAGCCTGATCACGGTCGAGCCTTACAACGTCGAGGCGCTGCGCCAGGTCTTCGCCGACGCCGACAAGAACGGCTGGTTCATCGAAGCGATGTTCCTCGAGCCGGTGATGGGCGAAGGCGATCCGGGCCGTTCGGTGACACCCGAGTTCTACGCCACCGCGCGCGAACTCACGCGCAGCCATGGTTCGCTGTTCCTCGTCGATTCGATCCAGGCCGGCCTGCGCGCGCACGGCGTGCTGTCGATCGTGGATTACCCCGGTTTCGAGAAGCTCGATCCGCCG
>DASTAL010000431.1:0-1611 GCA_035712685.1 Rudaea sp.
TGAGCGCGACGACATCGATGCCGCGTCGGGCGAGCTGGTTGGCGACGGCGACGTCCAGACCCGCCCAGCCGCCGTCGCCGGTGAAAATGATGGCGATGCGCTGCGCGAACGCGCCCTGCGCAGGCACGGCTTCCAGCGGCAGGTCGGCGATGTCCTGCGGCAGCGGCGGTGCGGCCCGCGCGGGTGCGGTCAGCCAGTCGATGGCCGCAGCGAGCGCCTTGCCGGGATCGGGATTGTCGGCGTGCGCTGCCGCGAATTGACGCTTCGCAAACGTAGGCAGCCGATTCAGAACACCCACCTGTCGCGCACCCGGCGCGAACGGCTGCGGCAGCCACGGATTCGGCAAGGACTTCACCGGCACGACGCGGAAAGCGCCCTTTCCATCCGCCGCGGTCATCGGCCCCGCATCGCCCTTGCACACCGGCTTGGGCAGGCGGAAATCCGCGTCCCAGCCCAGCGTGACCAGGCCCTGATAGGTGCCCTGCGGCGCCTGCGCGTCGAGCGCGTAGGCAAACGCGGCGCCCGCGCCGTCGCCGACCAGGAGTGGATAAATATACTTGTCCAGTTTCCGGTCGCGCTGGATCCAGTGGATCATCTCCTCGAAGTGCCCGGCCGGGAACGAACACTTGTCGTTGATCGATTCCATCTGCGCGAGATACGCGGGCAGGTCGATGCCGAGCACGAAGGCGCCGGCATCGGCCTGCGCGGCCGCCAGCGCCTCGGCGCGTGCGTTCCATCCCGATGAATCCGAAACGAGCACGACCACGCGCCTGGGCTCGCCCGCCGGTGCGGCGACATGGACGTTGCCGAACAGGCCGAAATGCACGGGCACGGTCGCCGCATGCGCGACGACGCAAGGCAAGGACAGCAAGAACGCGAGGCACATCCTGCGCATGAACGATTCCGCTATTTGCGTGCCGCCGCCATCAGCGCTTCGATTTCATCCGGATCGTTCGGCACGGCCGTGGTGATGACTTCCGGCTCGCCGCGGGTCACGACCACGTCATCCTCGATGCGGATGCCGATGCCGCGCCACTTGGCGGCGACGCCCTTGGCAT
Source organism: Rudaea sp. (assembly GCA_035712685.1). GTDB lineage: Bacteria > Pseudomonadota > Gammaproteobacteria > Xanthomonadales > Rhodanobacteraceae > Rudaea. The sequence continues at coordinate 1,059 of DASTAL010000431.1, forward strand.
CGGGCGCGATGTACAGGCCCGGCTCGACCGTCACCACCATGCCGGGCTCGAGTTCGCGGAATTCGCCGTCCACGCGATAGTCACCGACATCGTGCACGTCCAGCCCGAGCCAGTGCCCGGTCTTGTGCATGTAGAACTTGCGGTAAGCCTGCTCGCGGACGTTCTTCGCAATGCTGCCCTTGAGCAGGCCGAGCTTGATCAGCCCGGCGCAGATCACGCGCACCGCCGCATCGTGATAGGCGCCGAATGGCTTGCCGGGACGCACCTCGGCGATGGCCGCGCGCTGCGCCGCCAGCACCACGTCGTACAGCGCGCGCTGCTCGGGCGAGAACTTGCCGTTCACCGGAAACGTGCGCGTGATGTCCGAGGCGTAGCACTCGTACTCGGCACCGGCGTCGATGAGTAGCAGGTCGCCGTCGCGCAACGGCGCGTTGTTCGCTCGGTAATGCAGCACGCAGCCATTCGCGCCGCCGCCGACGATGGGCTCGTAGCTCGGCACCGCGCCGCGGCGACGGAATTCGTGCAGCAATTCGGCTTCGATCTCGTGTTCGTT
>DASTAL010000432.1:0-1013 GCA_035712685.1 Rudaea sp.
CTGTTCCTGCTCGGCGTGGTGATGGCGTTTGGCATGGCCGCGGTGTTCAAGCACATCCCGAGCTACTATCCACACCATGTCGGCGCGGTCGGCGGCGTGGTCGGCATGATCGGCGGCCTCGGCGGCTTCTTCCTGCCGATCGCGTTCGGCGTGATGAACGACCTCGTCGGCATCTGGAGCAGCTGCTTCATGCTCCTGTTCGTGATTGCCCTGACCAATCTGTTGTGGATGCATTTTGCGATCCTGCGCATGAACCGCACGCGCCACCCGCAACTCAAGGCCGACACCGACCTTCCGGAAATCATGGCCGTGCGCGACGCCGTGTTGCGTGCGCGCGAGGCGGCCGAGGTGGCGAGCAAGGCGGCGCAGGAAGCCGCCGCGGCGGCGCAAAAATTGCGCGCCTGATGGTTCAGGGCGCGGCGGATGCCTGCCAATGCCGGCGCAGCGCGCGCAGCTGGCCGATGAACAGGATCGTCCAGGCCGCGAGGCCAATGCCGAACATCACGTGCGGCAGCAGGCCGAGGAAGCCGAGGTTCATCGCCTGCATCATGCGTAACGTGCTGGCCGCGTACATGCCGAGCGGAAACACCGCGCCCCAGTACATTGGGTCGTACGTGAACGGGAAATGCTTGATGCCGTGGCGCCAGACCGCGAGCACCACGAGCATGGGTATCCACCAGGTGCCGGTCGCCCAGTAGAACACGGTGAAGCCCTTGATGAAGGGCAGCATCGAATGGATGAAGGGCGCGTGCGGCGTGTTGAGGATCAGCAAGGAGCCGGCCAGGGTCGAGATCGCCATCGCGCCCATGTTGATCCAGTACGGCGGCGACAGGTCGGCCGGCGAGAACTCGAAGAACGTGTAGCGGTAGAAAATCAGCGACATCATCCAGATGTAGAGCATGCCGCCCCACAGCCACATCGACAGGGCGAAGAAGTTCAACTCCAGGCGCAACGGCTGCTCGACTTCCGGCGCGATCAGCGCGGCGAGCACCGCCATCGACTGCGTCGCCACC
>DASTAL010000433.1:0-1955 GCA_035712685.1 Rudaea sp.
GCCGCTCGCGGAAATGCCGAAATGGACAATCAAAATCCCCTGCGCCGCTCGCGCAGCGACCGCAAGATCGCGGGCGTCTGCGGCGGCCTGGCCAAGCATTTCGGTCTGGATCCGACCTACGTGCGCATCGGCTACGTGCTGCTGAGCATCCTGTCTGCAGCGTTTCCCGGGACGCTGGTCTACCTGATCCTGTGGTGGCTGATTCCGGAAGAAGATTGATCGCGGCGACAACGACGCATAGTTCATTCGCATGCCCGGCCGCATTCCCGACAAGTTCATCGATGACCTGCTCGCCCGCGTCGACATCGTCGAGGTGATCGAGCAGCGCGTGCCGCTGAAGAAGGCCGGACGCGACTGGACCGCGCGTTGTCCGTTCCACGACGAGCGCTCGCCGTCGTTCACGGTCAGCCCGAACAAGCAGTTCTACCACTGCTTCGGTTGCGGCGCGCACGGCAGCGCGATCAAGTTCCTGATGGAGTACGACCGCATGGAATTTCCCGACGCAGTCGAGGAACTCGCCGCGCGCGTCGGTTTGAAGGTGCCTTACGAAGGCGGCGCCAAGCGCGCACCGGCCGAGGATTCGGCGGATCTGTATACCGTGCTCGACGCCTGCGCGAAGTTCTACCAGCGCGAACTTGGCAAGAGCGGCAAGGCGAACGCCTACTTCCACGCGCGCGGCCTGGACGCCGCGACCATCGAACGCTTCGGCCTGGGCTACGCACCGGACGGCTGGGATGGCGTCAAATCCGCGCTCGGCACGACACCGCAGCGGATCGCGCTGCTGGAAAAAAGCGGCATGCTCACGCGCGGCGAGCGCGGCACGCCCTACGACCGTTTCCGCGACCGCGTGATGTTCCCGATCCAGGACCGGCGCGGACGCGTGATCGCTTTCGGTGGCCGCATCCTCGAGAAAACCGATGACTCCGGCGCGAAGTACCTCAACTCGCCCGAGACCCCATTGTTCCACAAGGGCCAGCAGCTGTTCGGCCTGTGGCAGGTGCGCCAGGCGCACAGCAAGATTCCGCGCCTGATCGTGGTCGAGGGCTACATGGACGTGATCGCGCTGTTCCAGCATGGCGTGACCCAGGCGGTGGCCACGCTCGGCACCGCGACCACGCGCGACCATGCGGAACTGCTGTTCCGCAATTGCGCGGACGTCTACTTCTGCTTCGACGGCGACCGCGCCGGGCGCGGCGCGGCATGGAAGGCGGTCGAATCCGTGCTGCCGCGCATGCGCGACGGGCGCCAGGCGTTCTTCCTGTTCCTGCCCGAGGGCGAGGATCCGGATTCGCTGGTGCGCAAGGAGGGCCAGGCCGGTTTCGAGCTGCGCCTGAAGAAGGCGATGCCGCTGAGCGAATTCTTCTTCGCGCATCTGGGCGCCGACGTGAACCTTGCCAGCCTCGACGGCAAGGCGCGCCTCGCCGAACACGCGCGGCCTCTGCTCACGCAGATTCCAGACGGTGCGTTCCGCGACCTGATGCTTGCCGAACTCGATCGCATCACGAACGTGAAGCTGCGCGTCGATGCGTCCGCCACCGCGCCGCGCAAGCCGGCAACGCGTCCGCAGGAGCGTACGCTGGTGCGCAGCGCGGTCGGACTGCTCGTGCAGAACCCGTCCTTTGCAGAGAGCTTGCAGCCGCCGTGGCTGTTCGCGACCCTGCGCCAGCCCGGCATCACCCTGTTGGCCGAACTCGTCACGCTGTGCCGCGAGCGGCCGGCGATGTCCACCGCCGTGCTGCTCGAACACTACGAAGGCCGCGAGGAAGGCCGCGCGCTGCGCAAGCTCGCGACCCTGGACTTTCCGGGCGAAGACGACACTCTGCGCGCCGAATTCGTCGATGCGATCGGGCAGCTCGACCGGCAGACCCACCAGCAGCGCCTGGACGATCTGCTGAAAAAACAAAGGGATACCGCACTAGACGCGGACGAAAAGGGCGAGTTGCGCCGCCTGCTGG
>DASTAL010000434.1:0-4910 GCA_035712685.1 Rudaea sp.
GTGCGCTCACATTCCGCGCGATCAGCGACTCGGCCATCGTTTCGGGGCTGATCGCGCTGCTGCTGCGCGTCTACTCGGGACGTTCCGCGCGGGAAATCCTCGATACGCCGCCGCGTTTCATCGAGGCGATCGGGCTCGCCCAGCATCTATCGCCAACCCGCAGCAATGGACTCGCGGCGATGCTGGCGAAGATTCGCGAGTATGCGCTCGAGGCGTTCCAACCCTGAACGACGAGTTTCGAGAGGAACTTGCACTCGCTTGCAGCGCCTGCGTGCAGTTCCTCCCATGGGCCGTTTCGCTCTGAACGTGTTTCTTGGTTACTTCTTTTCACGAGAAAAGAAGTAACCCGGCCGTCCGCAGGACGGTCGGAAGCTCGGCATTCGGGAAGTCAATCGCCCATCTGCTTCTGTCTATGCTCCCAGCGCTCCTGCGCGTCCAGACAGAGCGTCGCGATCGGGCGCGCGTCGAGACGTTCGAGGCCGATTTCCTCGTCGGTTTCCTCGCAGAAACCGTAGCGGCCTTCCTCGATGCGCTTGAGCGCCTTGTCGATCTTGGCGATCAGCTTGCGGTAACGGTCGCGGGTACGCAGTTCCAGGGAATTCTCGGTTTCGCGCGTGGCGCGCTCGGCTTCGTCGCCGACATCGCGCACTTCGTCGCGAAGATTGTCGATGGTCTGCTTGGATTCCTCGACCAGGTCGTCGCGCCACTTCTGCAATTTGGCGCGGAAATACGCAAGCTGCTTCGGGCCCATGTATTCCTCGCGCGTGCTCGGCCGGTAGTTGGCCGGCAGTTCGATGATCGTGGTGCTGGGCAGTGCGTAGCGTCCATCCTCGCGGGTGACGTTGTCTTTTTCGATGACGGCTGACATTTTTCCTTTCTTCTGGGCGGACGCCGGTTTGTGCGGCGCGGCTTTCTTGGTTGATTTCACCGGTGCCGGGCGTGCCGGCTTCTTGGCAGCCGGTTTGTGGATCGGCTTCTTCGCAACGGGCTTGGCGGCCTTGCGCGGCGGCGCCTTGGCGGTGGATTTCGCGCGCGCGGGGGCCTTCGGCACAGGCTTGCGCGCAGCGGGCTTCTTGGCCGGGCGCGCAGCGGCGGATTTCTTCGTCGCGGGCTTCTTGACGGCCGGTTTGTGTTTGGAATTTGCCATTTCTCTCACCACATTGTCCCTCAGCGGTCGCGTGTTATAGCCTAAGAGCCCCCCTGCGGCAACCTTTTCCTTGACCCGTTTCATTCTATTCCTGCTCGCCGCCTACAAACGCCTGCTCAGCCCGCTGCTTGGCGCGCGTTGCCGCTTCCATCCGAGCTGCTCGGATTACGCCCGCGTCGCGGTGGCACGCTTCGGTGCGCTGCGCGGCGGCGTGCTCGCGCTGTGGCGGATCGCGCGCTGCCAGCCATTGTGCCGTGGAGGGTTCGATCCGGTGCCGGAAAGGTTTACGATGCGGCGTTTGCCCGACAAGGATCCGCAATGAGCGACTGGCTGATCGTCAACGCCGACATCGTCAACGAGGGCCGGCGCTTTGCCGCCGACCTGCGCGTGCGCGGCGGCCGCATCGATGCCATTGCGCCCGCGCTTTCGCCCCAACCCCGCGAGCGCGTGTTCGACGCGCGCGGGCGCCTGCTCGTGCCGGGCATGATCGACGACCACGTGCATTTTCGCGAGCCGGGCTACACGGCCAAGGCCGATATCGCCTCGGAATCGCGCGCGGCCGTCGCCGGCGGTGTGACCAGTTTCATCGAGATGCCGAACACGAACCCACCGACGCTGACGCACGCGCTGCTCGAAGAAAAATACGCCATCGCGTCGCGCATGTCGCTCGCCAACTTCGCCTTTTATTTCGGCGCCAGCAACGACAACCTGGATGCGATCCGCGCGCTCGATCCGCGCACCGTTCCCGGCGTGAAGGTATTCCTGTGCGAATCGACCGGGAATTTGTGCGTCAGCGACCCGGCGACGCTGGACGGCGTGTTCCGCGATTCACCGGTGCTCGTGGCCGTGCACTGCGAGGACGACCGCATCGTGCATGCCAACATCGATCACGCCAAGGCGGTCTATGGCGACGCGATTCCGATGCGCATGCACGCGGACATCCGCTCGCGCCAGGCCTGCTTCGAATCCACGCAATGGGCGGTAGAAACCGCGCGCCGCCACGGCACGCGCCTGCACGTGCTGCACGTTTCCACCGCCGACGAACTGGCGCTGTTCGAACCCGGCCCGATCGCCGGCAAGCGCATCACCGCCGAGACCTGCGTGCATTTCCTGCGCTACACCGACGCGGATTACGAACGCCTGGGCGGCCGCATCAAATGCAATCCGTCAATCAAGGCCGCGTCCGACCGCGACGCATTGATGCTGGCGCTGGCCGACACGCGCCTGGACATTCTCGCCACCGACCACGCGCCGCATCTGCTCGATGAAAAATTGCAGCCCTACACACGCTGCCCGTCCGGCATTCCGCTGATCCAGTTCGCCGTGCAATCGGGGTTGGAGCATGTCTTCGACGGCAAGTTGACGCTCGAACGGCTGGTCGAGACGACCGCGCACGCGCCGGCCACGCTGTTCGCGATGAAGGATCGCGGCTTCCTGCGCGAAGGCTATTTCGCCGACCTCGCCCTGATCGATCTCGACACGCCGAAGACGGTGAAATCCGACGACGTGATTTCCAAATGCGGCTGGTCACCATTCGAAGGCGACACGTTCCGCGCATCCGTCGCGGCGACGTGGGTGAACGGAAATCTGGCATGGGATGCAGGCAAGCTCGACGACGCATCGCGCGGACAGCGCCTGGAGTTTTCGCGGTGAGATTGCTGTGTCTGTTCGCGCTCGCCGTCGCCGTTCCCGTCGCGACGGCAGGGATTCATCTTCCCGATCGCATGGAACAAGGCCAACTCGTGATCGGCCACGCACCGCCGAAAACGCAGGTCGAGTTCGACGGTCATGCGTTGCGTGTCGGCGCCGACGGCACGTTCGTGTTCGGGCTTTCGCGCGACGCGGCACCACAGGCCGAATTGACGGTACGCGGAGCCGACGGCCAGCCGCAGACATTGAAGTTCGATGTCGAACAGCGTAGTTATCCGACCGAACGCGTCAACGGCCTGCCGCAGCAGACGGTGACGCCGAGTCCTGAGATTCTCGCCCGCATCGAGCGCGAACAGGCGGCCGTGCAGGCCGCACGCGCGCGCGACGACGCGCGCGAGGATTTCCGGCACGGTTTTTCATTGCCGGTGCAAGGCGCGCGCATCAGCGGCGTCTACGGCAGCCAGCGCATCGACAACGGCGTGCCGAAGGCGCCGCACATGGGGCTGGACATGGCCGTACCCGCCGGCACGCCGATCCACGCGCCCGCCGCCGGCGTCGTCAGCTTTGCCGCCAAGGATCTGTTCCTCACCGGCGGCACCGTGCTGATCGACCACGGCTACGGGCTCGACTCGTCGTTCCTGCATATGAGTCGCGTCGACGTGAAAGTCGGCCAGCGCGTGAAGCGGGGTGACATCATCGGCCTCGCCGGCATGACCGGGCGCGCCACCGGTCCGCACGTGCACTGGGGATTCAACTGGTTCGAGGTGCGCCTGGATCCGGCGCTCTTGCCCAAACCTCAGGATTGAAAACCGTCCGCCACGCGTTTCGTGACCACCGCCACCGCATCATGCGCGTGCAGGCTCTCGTGGTGCACGGCGCGAATGTGGTAATCGGCGATGCGCTCGTCCGCTTCCAATGCGCCGCGGATGCGCCGCGCGGCGTCTTCGCAGAACATGGAATTTTCGCCGTTCAGGCGCGCGAAGGCCTGTTCGTCCTCGCGCTTGACCGCGGTCTGCACTGGCGTCGCCAGCGCCGCTTCGATGGCGTCGACGAGTTCGACGATGGGCAGGTCGAATCCCGGCGCCAGGCGCACGCGCACCCGCGCCGTGCTGCGCTGGCTGTGCGGCGTGGCGCTGATGCCCTGCTCGCTGCCGAGCCAATGTTCGACAGCCGCATGATCCAGCGCCTTGCCGCGGGCGAAATCCGCCGCGAAACGGTTCTGGATGACTTGCCGCGCCAACGCGGCGGAGGCCGGACAGGTGCTCGAATACGCCACGTCCACCTGCAGTTCGAGGACGAAATGCCCTTGCGCCAAGGTCGCAGAAATTTCGACCGGATACGCCTTCCAGCCGCTGTTGTCGGTCACCAGCGCGGACCGGCGCAGCAGGTGATCGAAGCCGATGCTCACCCGCGCGCGGTCGGACAGGCCCGCGTGCGAATCAAGGAAATCGTGCAGCAGGCGGCGCAACGCGGCGGGCGTCAGCGCTTCGGCGCCCAACGCGCGATCCAGATGCAGGTACAGCCGCGACATGTGGATGCCGCGCGCCCGCGCATCCGCCAGATTCACGAATGCGGACACGCGCGCCGCGGATTGCACGGTCGCGCCGTCCGCGCCGACGAGGCGCACCGGCAGCGCGATGTTCTCCATGCCGACCCAATCCAGCGCACCAGATGTGCCTATCTGTGCGTCGCTGGCGACATCGGGCAGGGAATGGAGTGATTTCGTTTGCATGTGTTCGTCGTTGCAGCGGGAAACCGCGGATTTTAACGCAAGGCAGCGCGAACCCGCCTCGCTTCGATCCACGCGGTCCACAATATGCGCCAGCGACCCGCATGTGGATGCGCTCCCAGCCAGTGCAAAGGATCGATGACGCGCAAAGCGGACTCGATGCGCAGGCGGTCGAGCGCGGCGCGCACGCGCAGTGGCAGCGAGCGCACCGCGCTCACAGCCAGCGCACCGTTGCCCTCCAGCACCAGTTCGTCGAGGAAATCCTTGATCAGCATGTTCCGCTGCGGCGATTCGTAGGCGAGTTCCGCACGCGTCAGTTCATGGCGCGCCAGCAGTCCGAGCGGCAGCGGCAGATGCGCCTCGCCGTCGGCGAGATGCGGCAGC
>DASTAL010000435.1:0-1211 GCA_035712685.1 Rudaea sp.
GCGAACGACCTCGTGCAGAAGCCGATCGAGGAACGCCTGCTGATCACCAAGCTGCTGTTCCAGATGCGCGTGTCGCGGCATCTGCGCGAGCAGCTGCGCACTGCGGCGGCGTGAGCGCCGATCCAATCAAACCCGATTCGATCAAGTCCGATTCGCTCCGGCTCGAGGCATCGTGGAAGGCGCGCGTCGGCGACTATTTCGATCGCCCGGACATGCAGGCCCTGTCCGCATTCCTGCGCACGGAACTGCGTGCCGGCAAGGCGATCTATCCGCCGCCGAAACGCATTTTCGCCGCGCTCGACGCCACGCCGTTCGAGGCGGTGAAGGTCGTCATCCTGGGCCAGGATCCCTACCATGGCCCGGGCCAGGCGCACGGCCTGTGCTTTTCCGTGCTGCCGGGCGTGCCGGTGCCGCCGTCGCTGGAAAACATCTTCAAGGAAATCGAACGCGACTTGGCGATTCCGCGCCCGGATCATGGTTGCCTGATCCCGTGGGCGCAGCAGGGCGTATTGTTGCTGAACGCGGTGCTGACGGTCGAACGCGGCCGCGCCGGGTCGCATCAGGGCAAGGGTTGGGAAGGCTTCACCGACGCGGTCGTCGATCATCTCAACCGCGAACGCGAGAACCTCGTGTTCCTGCTCTGGGGCAGCTACGCGCAGGCCAAGGGCAAGCTGATCGACACGCGCCGGCATCTCGTGCTCAAGGCCCCGCATCCGTCGCCGCTGTCCGCCCACCGGGGCTTCATCGGCTGCGGGCATTTTTCCCGGACGAATGCCTGGCTGCGCGAACATGGCCTGGCCGAGGTCGACTGGCGGTTGCCGGCGGCGGCTGAACTCGTTCTGCCCGAATAAAATTCGGCATCCGGTGTTCCGCGCAGGGCAGTGACGCTACGATTGACGGCGAAGACCGGGAGTCAGCGATGAACGACAAGGCGAAGAAAGATCATCTGGAACAGATGCTGCTCGAACGCGCACGCCCGCTCGGCGCGATTCGTGTCGCCGTGGTGCATCCGTGCGATGCGACCAGCCTCGCCGCGGCGCTGGATGCGCGTGCGATGGGCATCGTCGATCCGATTCTGGTCGCGCCGCGCGCCAAGCTCGAACGCATCGCGCGCGAGAACAAGCTCGACCTCGCCGGCATCGCGATCGAGGATGTCGCACACAGCCACGCTGCCGCGGCGCAAGCGGTCGCGCTCGCGCGTGCGGGCAGGG
>DASTAL010000436.1:0-1205 GCA_035712685.1 Rudaea sp.
ACAGCACGTCCTTGACGAAGGAAATCGAGCTGGTAGTACCTTCGATGTCGGTGAGGATGGCGCTGATCACGATGCGAATTCGGCCCGGTTCGATGCGGCTTCCAGGCGCGGGAAACGGCTGGCGATGTCGTCGCCGGTGAACTCGGCGACCCAGCCGGCGGGATTGTTGAACAGGCGGATGGCGACGAAGTAGGGTTCCTCACTCATGTCGAACCAGTGGCGCGTGCGGTCCGGCACGCCGATCAGGTCGCCGCGCTCGCACAGCACCTCGTAAACGTGCTCGCCGATGTGCAGGGTGAACAAGCCGCGACCGGCGACAAAGAAACGTACTTCATCCTCGGCATGCGTGTGTTCGTTCAGGAATTTGGCGCGGAACGCGGCGCGGTCCGGGTTATCCGGATTCAGGCTGACCACGTCGACGGCCTTGTAGCCTTCCTCGCGCATCAGGCGGTCGATGTCGCCGCGATAGGCGGCGATGACTTCGTCCTGGCTCGCGCCCGGCGCGATGGGCTTCGACGCTTCCCACTGCTCGAAGCGCACGCCGGCCGCGCCGAGCTCGCGCGCGATTTCCGCATGCTGCGACGTGACCTTGACCGGCTCGCTGCCATCGGTGTCGCGGAATATGCGCAGTCGGCTCATTGCAGTCTCCTCAAGTCCAGTTCGCAGGCGAGCAGGAATTCGAACGCCTCGACATGCCGCTCGGCCTCGGCCATGTCGCGGCCCCAGGCATACAAGCCGTGGCCTTCGATCAGATAGCCGTAAAGCGCTTTGCCCGATTTTATCCAGGCGTCGACCTTTGCAACCAATTCCGGCATGTGCTGGGTGTTCGGGAACACCGGCAAGTCGATCGCCTGCTCGTGCGAGGTGTGGCCGGCAATGGCTTTCTGCAATTCGTAACCGTCGAAGCGAACGATGCCGGCTTTCGCGTACAGACGCGAGGCCACGGTCTGCGTGCGCGAATGGGTGTGCAACACGGCGTTCGCCGCGGGGAAACGGGCGTAGATCTGGGTGTGCAGCGCGGTCTCGGCGGATGGCCGCGCGCCAGTGCCGACCGGCTGACCGTGCATGTCCGCGACCATGACGTCGTCGGCCTTGAGTGCGCCCTTGTCGCGTCCGGACACGGTAACGGCGATATGCGCCGCATCCAGACGCATCGAGAAATTGCTGCTCGTGGCCGGGGTCAGGCCCTGTGCGCCGAGGCGGCG
>DASTAL010000437.1:0-1158 GCA_035712685.1 Rudaea sp.
GCCGAAGATCAGGATCGACAGGCCGAGCGATAACGACAATCCGGTCACGGTCCAGGTGAAGTAGAAGATTCCGGTCGCCAGCGACAGCAGCATGTAGAACAGCGCCGAGTAGGCGCGTGGGTCCGCGCCCACCGCAAAGAAACGGCCCAGCGACGACGCGCGCGGCGGCGGCGGCGGCGATCGCAGCGCCTGGCGCACGACATTTTCCTTGTCGACGTAGATCTCCGCGACTTCCTCCGGCGCGCCGTAGCTGCCTACGATCTTCGCTAGCACTTCGGCTTCAGGTTTGCCGCGGTTTTCGCGCAATTCGCCGCGCAGGTGCTCCTCGGCATCGTAGAGCGCGTCCTGGACCAGTGCGGGGTCGGCGCCGGCGAGCGCGGCGCGCAACTGCTCGAGATATTCCGCGACCGAACGCGGCGTTGCGGTGCTCATGTCAATCTCCAATGTTTTGCCGTGATCCATGCCGGCGAAGATCCAAGAAGCGGGCGCGCTGCCCGCACTATTCAACAAGAACCGTGTCCACAAAATCGCGGGTATCAATCCAGGCCAGGCTCCATTCGCGCAACACGCGCCGGCCGAGCGGCGTGATGCGGTAGTAGCGCCGCGGCGGTCCGGTCACCGAGGGCTCGACTTCGCCCTCGAGCAAACCCGACGCGGCCAGGTTGCGCAATACGGGATAGAGCGCGCTCTGCTTGCCGCTGAGCACGCCGGCGCCGGTTTCGTCCAGACGCTTGACGATCTGGTAGCCGTACATGGGCTGGCGCGCGCGCGAAAGGACGCCGAGCAGCACCAGCGAAACGATGCCGGCACTCAGTTCCTTCTGGAACTTCCACAGATGGCTTTCGGTTTCGTCCACGATGCGTCAACCCCGCCATAAGCGCAGGTCAACTATAGTGTTTACTTGATAATAGCGAATGGGCCGGAAGTCACGCCGGTGCTCCGCCGGCAATGAACCGAATCCTGGGCTAGGCGGTTGTCGCGACGCCGTGGCGCGAGCGCAACCGATCCACGACGTCGGACAGGGACTTGCCGCGTGCGCGCAGCAGCACGATCAGGTGAAACAACAGATCGGCAGCCTCATCGAGCAATTCCGCGCCATCGCCCGTCGTGGCGGCGAGAGCGGTTTCCACGCCCTCCTCGCCGACTTTCTGCGCAATG
>DASTAL010000438.1:0-1368 GCA_035712685.1 Rudaea sp.
GCGGCGAGGCCGGCGATGTAGTCTTCGACATAATCGGCCCGCGCCGCGCCCGGCACGGCCAGTGCAAGCATGGCGAGCAGGATGCTACAAACCCGCATGCTTGAAATACTCCTTCGCATCCGGCGCCGCGAACGAAGCGGACAGCGTGGCGCGTTTTTGTCCTTCGATGCTTACCGTCATCTGCTTGCTCTTGCCGTCCAGCGGCTGGCGAAAAACCACGCTGTAGGTGCCGGCCGGCAATTTCAGCAGCAAGGGTGTGCTGCTGTCCTCGGGCAGGGCCACCGCGCGTCCACCACCGTCGGCCACGGCATCCACGCGCGCCCACGGCGTCGCGTTGAGCAGCAACTCGCCGGCATTGGCGGCGGCCTGCGCCTGCGCCGCGGCGACGACTTGCGCGCGCCACGCCGGCATGTCGCGCAGCATGCCCGCCCAGGCCGGATCGCTGGCCCAGGCAGCATCGCGGCCCTTGACGAAACCGGCCAGCGCATCGAAATCCTCGGTACCGGCGGCTGATTGCAGACGCTTGCCCATCGCGGCGATGGCGCGCGCGCGCAGGGCCTGCGTGTCGGCGTCCGCGGCATCCTGGGTCAACAACTGGGTGATGCCGTCGAACGCGGCGCGCAGTTCCGGGTCGGTGCCCGAGTCGAGCAGCGTCGCCACCTGTGCCTGTGCCTTGTGGCGCGTGTCCGCGGCTTGCGCGTCGGCCTGCGCCTGCGCGCGCGCCTGCTCGCGCGCCTGCGCGATGCGCTGCTGCAATCCGGTCAGGGACGCGTCGCCCGGCAGCGCCTTGAGCGCGTCGGCGTCGATCTTTTCCGCATCGTCGATGCGCTTGTCGGCCAGTGCCGCATCACCCTGCGCCGCCAGCAACTTGCCGATCTGCGCACGCGCTTCCCCGGCACGCGAGTTGCCCGGATCCTTCAGTTCGACCTTGTGCACGAAATCCAGCGCGCTGCCGTCGCTGCCGGGTGCGGCCACGACGAGTTGCCCGGACTTGATCAACTCCGCGGCGCGGTCGTTCCACAGGTTCACCAGTTCCTGTTCGTCGTGGCTCAGACGGCGATGGCCGAACAATCCCCACAACACGGCCAGCACGAGCACGGCACCAATCGCCGCGGCAGCGGGCCACCACTTGCGCCATCCCGGCGCGGGCGCGGAGGCCGGCGTCGCGTCAGGCGTCGCTGGCGCTACGGTCGGGTTCGGTTGCTGGCCGGACAGGCTTGCGCGCAAGCCGCCGCTGCTCGGCGTGCTGGTGTAGAAACCGAGCGCGCGCAACTGTTCGGACGAGGTCTGGTTCGGATCGAGCTGCAGGCGCATCAGCAAGGTGTCGCTGTGCACGAGGCGCGACTTGAGATCGTCGCTGAACGCCTT
>DASTAL010000439.1:0-2197 GCA_035712685.1 Rudaea sp.
CAAGGGCCGCGGCATCGGCGACGCGTGGATCGAACTGGAGCGGTTGCTGGTCATGATCGCGCAGCCGCACGCGCTCAGTCGCGCCAGTTAGGCATGGAAGAGCCGATCGTCATCCTTGGCGGCACCTTCGACCCGGTGCACGTCGGCCATCTGCGCGTGGCGCTGGAAGCTGCCGAAACACTCGGTGCGCCGGTGCGCCTGATGCCCGCGCACGTGCCGCCGCATCGGCCCGCTCCGGTGGCGAGCGCAGCGCAGCGCGTGGCCATGCTGCGCGCCGCACTGGCGGGGCAGGATCGCCTGCGGCTGGACACGCGCGAACTGGATCGCAGCGAGCCGTCGTACACCATCGACACCTTGCGTGGAATGCGCGCGGAATTCGGGGCATCGCGATCGTTGATCCTGCTGCTCGGCGCGGATGCCTTCGCGGGATTGCCGACTTGGCATTGCTGGCGCGAACTGTTCGACCTGGCGCACATCGCCGTGATGACGCGGCCGGGCCACGATAGTCTTCCGTCCGCAGACCTTGCGGCGGATATTGCCGCGCGGCGCGCGCAATCAGCGGCCGATTTGCGCGCCACGCCGAGCGGGAAGGTACTGGATTTGCCGGTCACTCCGCTGGAGGTTTCCGCCAGCGCCGTGCGCGTGTTGCTGTCCGCCGGCCGCGATCCGCGCTGGCTGGTTCCGGACGCGCTGCTGGCCGATCCACGACTGCTGGCCGTCTACCGCGACGCGCACTGAAAATCGGCCTATACTCATTTTGCGCCATGCCGGGTCGCCCGCGCGGCGCCACTTTCCAACCAGGATATCGCCGCTTGGCCACTGCATCCCAAACCGCACGCAAATCCCGATCCGCTTCCAAAGCCGCTCCGGCCAAATCGAATACGAAAAAGACGGCTCCGGCAAAATCCGCTGCGCCGAAGACCGCGCCGAAAAAACCGCGAACTGCCAAGCCCAAGCCTGTCCCGGCGAAATCCGATCCAGTCGAGATCCTGCGCCGGCAGGTGCTTGCCGCCCTCGACGAACTCAAGGCCAAGGACGTGCACGAGATCGACGTGCGCGGCAAGACGTCTATCGCCGATATCCTGTTCATCGCCAGCGGCACTTCGACGCGACACGTCAAATCGCTGGCCGACGAGGTGGTCAAGTTCGTCAAGAAGGCCGGCATGATGCCGCTGGGCGTGGAAGGCCAGCGCGAGGCGGAATGGGTGTTGGTGGACCTGGGCGACATCATCGTGCACGTGATGCTGCCGCGCATCCGCGAGTTCTACGGCCTGGAACGCCTGTGGACGGTCGGCGATGACATGCCGGCGGTTGCCGCCAACTCCGACTGATCGTTTCTTCGTGTCGTGCGCGCATTCCTGATCGCCGTCGGCGAGCGCATGCCGGCGTGGGTGCAACAGGGCTTCGCCGAATATGCCAAGCGCCTGTCGCGCGAGCTGCCGCTGGAACTGATCGAGGTTGCGGCGAAATCGCGCGATCCTGCGCGTGCGATGTCCGAAGAAGGCGCGGCCCTGCTGGCGGCGATTCCCAAGGGAGCACACGTCGTGGCCCTGGACGGCCGCGGCAGGGCTTGGTCCAGCGAGGAATTGGCGCAGCAACTCGCACGCTGGCGCATGCAGGGCAAGGACCTGGCTTTCCTCATCGGCGGTGCGGATGGCTTCGCGTCGACGGTGCTGGATCGCGCCGATCAGAAATGGTCGCTCGGGCCGGCGACGCTGCCGCATCCGCTGGTGCGGATTGTCGTCGTCGAGCAGATTTATCGCGCCGCGAGCCTGCTCGCCAACCATCCCTATCATCGAGCGTGAACAGCGTGCTTTATCTCGCCTCGCAATCCCCGCGTCGCCGCGAATTGCTCGAACGCCTCGGCCTGCGCTTCGGCAGCGTCGACGTGGACGTGCCCGAGGTGCGCGCGCCGGGCGAACCGCCCGCCGATTACGTCAGCCGCGTGGCGCGCGAGAAGGCCGGTGCCGGTCTGCTCAAGCTGTCTGGTGTAGCCGGGGCGGTGGTGCTGGGCGCCGATACCGAAGTCGTGCTCGACGGCGAGGTCTTCGGCAAACCGGCCGATGCGGCGCAGGCGGCGGACATGCTGCGACGCCTGTCGGGGCGGACCCACGAGGTCCTGTCCGCCGTGTGGTGCCTGGACAAAGAACAAGAGATGCAGGCGTTCAGCATCACCCGGGTAGAATTCGCCGCACTC
>DASTAL010000440.1:0-1454 GCA_035712685.1 Rudaea sp.
TGACGCGCATCGCCTCGCGCGTGGCGCGCCTGACCGCGATCCTCATGGCCGGATTGCGCGAGCTTGGATTCACCCAATCGCACCATCCCAACGGCTTCGACACGATCAGCCTGAAGACGGATGCGCGCACCGACGCGATCATGGCGCGTGCGGCGGCGATGGGCGTCAACCTGCGCAAGGCGTGGGACGAATACATCTGCATCTCGCTGGACGAGACGAGTACGCGTGCCGACATCGAACTGCTGTGGCGCATCTTTGGCGGCGACGCGGTGAAGCTGCCGTCCATCGACGCGCTCGATGCAACCGCGCCGTCGCTGGTCCCGGATGAACTGCGGCGCACGTCGAAGTTCCTCACCCATCCGGTGTTCAACACGCACCACAGCGAGCACGAGTTGTTGCGCTACCTGCGCGCATTGGCCGACAAGGACCTGGCGATGGATCGCACCATGATCCCGCTCGGCTCGTGCACGATGAAGCTCAACGCCACCGCCGAGATGATCCCGATCACTTGGCCGGAATTCGCCAACATCCATCCGTTCGCGCCGGCCGAACAGGCACAAGGCTACAAGGAACTGATCGACGGGCTGGAGGCGATGCTCGTCGAGATCACCGGCTACGATGCCGTGAGCCTGCAGCCGAATTCCGGCGCGCAGGGCGAATACGCCGGGTTGCTCGCGATCCGCGCCTATCACCGCTCGCGCGGGCAGGGCCATCGCGACATTTGCCTGATCCCCGAATCCGCGCACGGCACCAATCCCGCCTCCGCGCAGTTGTGCGGAATGAGCGTGGTGGTGACGAAGTGCGACGCGAACGGCAATGTCGACGTCGAGGACATCCGCGCCAAGGCCGAAAAATATTCCGACCGCCTTGCCGCGATCATGATGACGTATCCGTCCACGCACGGCGTGTTCGAGGAGGACGTGGTCCAGATCTGTGAGATCGTGCATGCGCATGGCGGGCAGGTCTACACCGACGGCGCGAACCTCAACGCGCTGGTCGGCGTCGCCAAGCCTGGCCAATGGGGCAGTGACGTCTCGCACCTGAACCTGCACAAGACCTTCTGCATTCCGCACGGCGGCGGCGGTCCGGGCGTCGGGCCGTGCGCGGTGAAGGCGCATCTGGCACCGTTCCTGCCGCGGCGTTTCGGTGAAGAAAGTGCGGTCGGAATGGTCAGCGCGGCGAGTTTCGGCAGCGCATCGATCCTGCCGATCTCGTGGATGTACATCACCCTGATGGGCCGGCAGGGATTGCGCAAGGCAACGCAAGTCGCGATGCTCAACGCGAACTATTTGTCGCGTCGACTGGCCTCGCACTACAAGACGCTGTACAGCGGCCGCAACGGGCTCGTCGCGCACGAGTGCATCCTGGACTTGCGTCCGCTGGAGAAGACCAGTGGCGTGACCGCCGAGGACGTGGCCAAGCGCCTGATCGATTTCGGCTTCCACGCGCCGACG
>DASTAL010000441.1:0-6168 GCA_035712685.1 Rudaea sp.
TCGAAAACGGTCATGCCCGTGCGCCGCGAAAGGGGCGACATGATACCAGCGCATTGACCGGCCTACCTGCCCGCGCGATGCTCTGTGCATGAATCGCGTGCTCATCGTCGACGACGATCCGATATCGCTGCGCTTTCTCGAAACGGCGGTGGCGCAATACGGCTGTGTGGTCGAAACGTCCATCGATGGCGCATCGGCGTTGGCTGCAGATGGCGACTTCAATCTGCTGCTGATCGACCGGAATTTGCCGGATATTGGTGGCGTCGAATTGCTGCACGCGCTGCGCAAGGCCGGGATCACCGCGACGGCGATCGCTACCAGCGCGCAAATCGACGCGGATGCGGTGGCGCAACTGCACGCAGCAGGGTACGTCGATGTACTGGAAAAACCCGCATCGGTTCAGCGCATCGTCGAGATCGTCGTGCGGCATTTGCCGAAGACCACGCCCATCCTGCTCGATGACATTGCCGCGCTTGGCGCCATCGGCGGCGATGCGGATGCGCTGCGCGCCTTGCGCGACCTGCTCGCTCGGGAACTGGAACAACTCGAACACGACCTGACCCACAGCGATCTGGCGACGAATACCGTGCGTTTGGGCGAACGCCTGCATCGGTTGCGCGCGGCCTGCGGATTTTGCGGGGCCAGTGCGCTGGCGGCCCGCGCGGCGGACTGGCAGAACGCACTGCGCGACAGCACTCAAGCAATCGATGAACTGCGCGACGCGTTTATCGTTGCCTGCCGAGAAACAACGACTGCCTTGCGCGGCTAACCGTTCGCGAAACGCGTTCCGCCCAATAGATTCCATGCGTTGAGCACGGCGCCGTCCAGCCGTTGCGCGATCAGCGCGCGCAGCAGGCGGCGCAGGCTCGGCAGATCCGCGCCATCCGGTTCCACGTCGCGCGCCAGCGCGAGCAAGGCCGCGCCGCGCAATTTCAAACCGTCGCCCGCACCGCGCCAGCGCAGCGGTCCTTGTTCGAGGAAATATGCATATTCGACGGCCGGTTCCAGCGGCACTCCGGTATCGGCTTCGGCGTCGAGCAGCAACCCATAGCCGAGATGTCCGAGCAGATCGCGCTCGAAGCGACGCAGCGTCCACGCGGGCGCCTCGCCTCGCGCCAGGCGTGCCAGGGTATCGAGGTAAGCCGTGAATATATCCGGATGCGGATCGTTGCGCGGCGCCAGGCGTGCGACGAGTTCGTTGAGATACAAGGCGCACAGCAAGGGTTCGCCGGCCAGCGGAAGTGCCGCGCCGGCCGCTTCCGCCGCATTCAGCGTCGCCAGTTCGCCACGCCCGCTCCAGCTCACGGACAGCGGCATGAACGGCTGCAGCAGCGACCGCGGCGTGCGCGTGCGCGCGCTGCGCACGCCGCGCGCGACGAGTCCCACGCGGCCATGGTCGTGGCTGAGCACATCGAGCAGGAGCGAGGTTTCCCGCCACGCTCGCGCGTGCAGCACGAAAGCCGGTTGCGCTTCGACGCGGATCATTCCAGGTAACCGAAACGCTTCAGCGCCGCCTCGTCGTCCGACCAGTTCTCGCGCACGCGCACCCATAGTTGCAGATGCACGCGGCGCCCAAAAGCCTTTTCCATGACGCGCCGCGCATTGCTGCCTATCGCCTTGAGCTGCGCGCCGCCGGCGCCGATGACGATGGCTTTTTGGCCCTCGCGTTCCACCCAGATCGTGGCATGGACGACGGCACGTTCGTCTGCTTCGCTGAATTCCATCACTTCCACGGTCGCCGCGTAGGGCAATTCGTTCGCCAGGCGCAGCATCACCTGTTCGCGCACCATCTCGCCGGCGAGGAAGCGTTCACTGCGGTCGGTCAGTTCGTCCTCGGCGTAAATGGCCGGGGCTTGCGGCAGGCGCTCGATGATGCCGCGTTCGAGTTTGTCGAGCCCATCGCGACGGCGCGCGGAAACGAGAAACACCGCATCGAAGGCGCGTTCCGAGCTGATCTTTTCGATGAACGGCAACAGCGTCGCCTTGTTCCTGCTCGCGTCGACCTTGTTGATCGCCAGCAGGCGCGGCCGCCGCGCATCCAGCGTATTCCACACCTGCGTGTCTTCGGCCGTCCAGCGCCCCGCCTCCACGATCTGCACGGCCACATCGGCTTCGGCAACGGCCTGCCGTGCGGCGCGGTTGAGCTGGCGGTTGATCGCGCGACCGCCACCGCGATGCATTCCAGGCGTGTCGAGGAACAGGATTTGCCCCTGCGGACGGGTGAGGATGCCGAGGATGCGATGGCGCGTGGTCTGCGGCTTGGGTCCGGCGATGCTCAAATGCCAGCCGAGCATGGCATTGAGCAGGGTCGACTTGCCGACGTTGGGACGGCCGACGAGCGCCGCCGTGCCGCAGCGGAATTGCGCCGACCGCACGTCAGACATGGCCTGCCTCGGCAATCCGTGCCAGCGCCGCCATTGCCGCGGCCTGCTCTGCCGCGCGCCGGCTGCTGCCACGGCCTGTACAGTGCAGATCGTAGGCGCCGATGGCGCAAGTCACATCGAATAACTTCGCGTGATCAGCGCCGCTGGAGCCGGTCAGCGCATAGACCGGCAGCGGCAGGCCTCGCCCTTGTAGCAATTCCTGCAATTGCGTCTTCGGGTCTTTATCCTGCGCCTGGACGGCCTCGTCCACACGCGGCTCGAAAATCGCGCGCACCGCCTGGCGGCAGGCGTCGAAGCCGCCGTCGAGATAACACGCGCCGACCAGCGCTTCGAACGCGTCGGCAAGAATAGAATCCCGACGGAATCCACCGGTCTTCAACTCACCCGGCCCCAGGTGCAGTTGGTCGCCGAGATCCAACTCGCGCGCTATCTGCGCGAGTGCGCCTTCGTTGACCATGCGCGCGCGCCAGCGCGTCAGGTCACCCTCGTCCGCGTGCGGAAAACGAGCGTAAAGCAACTCCGCCGCAAACAACCCGACCAACGCGTCGCCGAGGAATTCCAGCCGTTCGTTGTTGCGCGCGCCGGTACTGCGATGGCGCAGCGCCAGTTCGCGCAGCGCCGGATCGCGAAATCGATAGGCGAAGGCGGCGCCCAAACTCAGTACGTCGCGCCCTTGGACAGGTCGACGGTGTAGTTGAAATGCACCAGCAGGTCGATGTTGTAGATGAACGGCTTCTGCACGCTGTAGGCAACGTTGAGGCTGCGCTGGCCGTTCGCCGTTATCAGCGTGACGCTGGACAGCGGCACGTCGTTTTCATCCACATACTGCACGTCGAAGATCGGTTCGAGTTTGCGCCGGATTTCCTCGATGCCCATGTTTTCGATTCCGGCGTCGCTCTGCAGCGATTTCATCGACTTGACCACGCTGAAATATTCGGAGTAGACCGGAACCAGTTTCATCGCCGCGTAGGCGAAAAACCCGACAATGACCAGAACGATTGCAAAGCCGATCAGGGTGATGCCGTGTTGCCTGCGCATGGTCGTCCTCACTTGTCCATCCTCACTTGATCAGGGTACCGATTCGCTTGAAGTCGATGCCGCCGTCGAAATTCATCCAGATCACGAAGGCCTTGCCGATCAGGTTCTTTTCCGGCACGAAGCCCCAGTAGCGGCCGTCTTCGCTGTTGTCGCGATTATCCCCCATTGCGAAATAGTGTCCAGCGGGCACGACCCAGGTACCTTCGCGGCCCGGCGGCAGGAAATTCGATTCCAGGACTTGATGCCGCACGCCGAAAAGCGTCTCGTCGTGGATCTCCGCGCCGGCCATGCGCCGGCCTTCCATACCGGTGCCGACGAAGGGTCCGACATCGGTCTGCGCGACTTCCTCGCCGTTTACATACAGGGTCTTGTTGCGGTAGGTGATGGTATCGCCGGGCAGGCCGATCACGCGCTTGATGTAATCGAGCTTCGGCACCGGCGCCAGCGCGCGATCGCAGGGATTGCCGCTGCGTACCGGCTTGCCGCCGACCTCGCAGGAAAATCCCGGATACTTGAAGACGAACACGTCGCCGCGGTGCGGTTCGCCGATGTCGACGATCTTCGTGCCGAGCACTGGCAGGCGCAGACCGTAGGCGAACTTGTTGACCAGGATGAAATCGCCGACCAGCAGGGTCGGCATCATCGATCCGGACGGAATCTTGAACGGTTCGGCGATGAACGAGCGAAACAGCAGGACGATCAGGATCACCGGGAAGAACGAACGCGCATACTCGACCAGAATCGGTTCGCGCAGGGCTTCCTGCGCGCGCTGTTGGCGTTCCACCGCGCTGCCTTCGGCCGCGCTCAACGCTTTCGAGCGCGCCGCGCGCCCGCGTGCGAAAAAGAGGTGGTCTAGCAGCCAGATCACGCCGGTGACGGCGGTCAGGACGACCAGCAACAGGGCAAAATCGAAGTCCATCGGGTTTCCTTATTTGTCCATCTGCAAGACGGCGAGGAACGCTTCCTGCGGAATGTCCACGTTGCCGACCTGCTTCATGCGTTTCTTGCCTTCTTTCTGTTTCTCGATCAGCTTACGCTTGCGTGTGGCGTCGCCGCCGTAGCACTTGGCGAGCACGTTCTTGCGCAGCGCCTTGACGCTGGAGCGCGCAATGATCTGCGCTCCGATCGCCGCCTGGATCGCCACGTCGAACTGCTGGCGCGGGATCAGTTCCTTCATTTTCTCGACCAGTTCGCGGCCACGGCGGTCGGCGTTGGAACGATGCAGGATCAGGCTCAGTGCATCGACACGATCGCCATTGACCAAAACATCCACGCGCACCAGCGGCGCGGCCTGGAAGCGCTCGAAATGGTATTCCATCGAGGCGTAGCCGCGCGACACCGATTTGAGCTTGTCAAAGAAATCCAGCACCACCTCGGCCAACGGAAGCTCGTAGCTGATCTGCACCTGGCTGGCCATGTAGTGGATGGAGCGCTGCACGCCGCGCTTTTCCTCGCACAGCTTGATTACGTTGCCGATGTGCTCGGGCGGGGTGAGGATGTTGGCGACGATGATGGGTTCGCGGATTTCCTCGATGTAATTCACCGCCGGCATCTTGGCCGGATTGTCGAGCGGCATCGTGGTGCCGTCGGTGCGCAGGATTTCGTAGACCACGGTCGGCGCAGTGGTGATGAGGTTGAGATCGTATTCGCGTTCGAGCCGCTCCTGGATGATCTCCATGTGCAGCAGACCGAGGAATCCGCAACGGAAACCGAAGCCCATCGCTTCGGACGATTCCGGCTCGAACACCAGCGCGGCGTCGTTGAGCTTGAGTTTTTCCAGGGCCTCGCGCAGCGCCGGGTAATCATCCGCCGACACCGGGAAAAGGCCCGCGAACACGCGCGGCTGCATCTGCCGGAAGCCCGGCAGCGGATGCGGTGCAGGCTTGGATGCAGACGTCAAGGTATCGCCGACCGGCGCGCCATGCACGTCCTTGATCGACGCCGTCACCCAGCCGACCTCGCCCGCACGCAGCGCGTCCTTTGGCAGGCGCTTGGGCGTAAATACGCCGACCGAATCGACCTCGTGGGTGCGCCCGGTCGACATCACCAGCAGCTTGTCGCGCGGCTTGATTTCGCCCTGCATCACGCGCACCAGCGAAACCACGCCGAGGTAATTGTCGAACCAGGAATCGATGATCAGCGCCTGCAGGCGGTCGGTGTCGCCGGGCTTGGGCGGCGGAATCCGCGCAACGATGGCTTCGAGCACTTCGACCACGTTCAGCCCGGTCTTGGCGCTGATCGCAATCGCATCGGTCGCGTCGATGCCGATGACGGCTTCGATTTCTTCCTTGACCTTGTCGACATCGGCGGTCGGCAGGTCGATCTTGTTCAGGACTGGCACCACTTCAAGGCCGAGTTCGACGGCGGTGTAGCAGTTTGCCACCGACTGCGCCTCGACGCCCTGAGCCGCGTCGACCACCAGCAGCGCGCCCTCGCAAGCGGACAGCGAACGGCTGACTTCGTAGGAAAAGTCCACGTGCCCTGGCGTGTCGATAAAATTGAACAGATACGTCTTGCCGTCACGCGCGGTGTACGGCAGGGAAACCGACTGCGCCTTGATCGTGATGCCGCGTTCGCGCTCGATCGGGTTGGAATCGAGCACCTGCGCTTCCATCTCGCGCGCCTCCAGGCCACCGCACAACTGGATGATGCGGTCGGCGAGCGTGGATTTGCCGTGGTCGACGTGGGCGATGATGGAGAAATTGCGAATCAGGTTCATGCGGCTGCCAGAGGCCGCAAACCCATC
>DASTAL010000442.1:0-2458 GCA_035712685.1 Rudaea sp.
GGTGACGGATTTTTCCGGCGTGCGCGTGGGCTGGCTGGTCTGCGAGGACATCTGGGAACCCGAACCCGCGGCGCGCGCGGCGGCTCGGGGCGCGGAGCTGCTCATCGTCATCAATGCCTCGCCGTTCGATGTCGGCAAGGCGGCGGCGCGCGAGGAATTGCTGGCGCGGCGCGCACGCGAGAATCGCGTCGCGATCGCGTATCTGAATCTCGTCGGCGGCCAGGACGACCTCGTCTTCGACGGCGGCTCGCTGCTGGTCGAGGCGGACGGAAGCGTCGCCGCGCGCGCTCCAGCCTTTGCCGATGCGCTGCTCATCGCCGATTACGACAACGCGGCACGCAAGTTCCAGGCGATCGATTGGCCGGTCGAGGCCGACGCGTCGCGCGAGGCGCGCGCGTACGCGGCGATTGTGCGCGGCATTGCCGACTATGTCGGCAAGAATCGATTCCCGGGCGTGATCCTCGGGCTATCGGGCGGCATCGATTCGGCGCTCACGCTCGCACTCGCCGTTGATGCGCTCGGCGCCGACAAGGTGACGACGGTACGATTGCCGTCGCGCTACACATCCGGCCTGAGCAACGATCTCGCTGCCGAACAGGCGCAGGCGCTGGGCGTGGAGATGCTTACGATTCCCATCGAACGGCCATTCGCCGGATTCCTCGAGGCGCTGGCGCCCGCGTTTGCCGGCCGTGGCCCCGACGTCACCGAAGAAAACCTGCAATCGCGCTGCCGCGGTGCGATCTTGATGGCGCTGTCGAACAAGACCGGGCGCATGTTGCTCACGACCGGCAACAAGAGTGAATACGCCACCGGCTACGCGACCATCTACGGCGACATGTGCGGCGGCTACGCGCCGCTCAAGGATTGCTACAAGGAACTGGTCTACGCACTGGCGCGCTGGCGCAACCGTCGCAGCGAGGTCATCCCGCAGGCCGTGATCGAGCGCGCGCCGTCGGCGGAACTGCGCGAAAACCAGACCGACCAGGATTCGCTGCCGCCCTACGAAATCCTCGACGCGATCCTGCAACGCTTCGTCGAATCCGAGCAGTCGCAGGCGGAAATCGTCGCCGCCGGATTCGAAGAGGCCACCGTGCGCCGCGTCGCGCGCCTGGTGCTGGCCAGCGAATACAAGCGCCGCCAGGCCGCGCCGGGTCCGAAGATTTCCACCCGCGCGTTCGGCCGCGACCGACGCTATCCGATCAGTTCGGGTTGGAAATAACTCCGGCGATTGGTAGCAAAGTCCGCTTCAGCCCCCTTGAGTCAAGGGGGCGAATCCCTTGCGCAGCAAGGGATTGAGGGTTGTGGAGGTGCGACTCCGTAGTCGAAGACCAATACAGCCGGGCACTTTTCCCAATCAACCTCTAAACGGAATCATCCGCCACCACCAGTGCGGATGCCTGGGCCAGTTGCCGGCGAAGTAGGGGTGGTTCGGATAGTTGAGCTTGAGCACGCGCTCGGCGTCGGCGGCGAGCTTGTCCTGGCCGAGTTTCTTGTAGGCGATGACCTGGATCGCCAGCGCATCGGCGACGGCCGGCGTGCGCTGGTATCGTTCGATGATGTCCTTGGCCCGGTTCGCGGCGGCCACGTAGGCGCCTTCGCGCAGGTAGAACTGCGCGATGTTGAGCTGGCCGCGGGCGAGGTTGTCGCGCAGGTAGACCATGCGCTGGCGCGCGTCGTCGGAGTAGCGGCTGTCCGGGAAGCGCGTGAGCAGGTCATTGAAATCCTCGAACGACTGCAGGGTGTTGGCCTGGTCGCGCTTGGTCATGTCCTGGTTGGCGTAGCGATCGAGGAAACCGCGGTCGCGGTCGAAATTGATCACCCCACGCAGGTAGTAGGCGTAGTCGACGTGCTTTTGCGCCGGATAGGTCTTGATGAAGCGGTTGATCGTCGAATACGCGTCCTCACGCTTGTCGTTCTTGTATTGCGCATAGGCAAGATCGAGCGTGGCCTGTTCGGTGTAGGGGCCGAACGGGAAGCGCGCGATCAGGCGCTGGTCATACTGGATGGCCTTGGACAGGTTGCCGTCTTCGAGGGCCTGCTTGGCGACCGCATACATCTGTTCCACCGGCAGGTACTCGGCGGCATCTTTTTTCTGTTCGCCGCGGTGGCAGGCGCCGAGCAGGACGGCGAACAGGATCAGGCCAAGCCTGGACAAGGTGGGCAATCGCATGGGGAAGGTACGCTTTTGCAAGGTCAAACCGCGATAATACCGGATAAGCGTTAGAAGATTGAAAAACCGGATACGGCATTCAGCATGGATCAAGACCCCGCAACACGCCGCACCCACCTGCCCCCCGAGGCCGCCGGCCGCCGCCTCGACCAGGCCCTGGCCGAGCTGTTCCCGGAATTTTCGCGCTCGCGGCTGACCGCGTGGATCAAATCCGGCGATGTGCGCGTGGACGGCGCGGCCGCGATTCCGCGGCAAATCGTGCGCGGCGGCGAGGAAGTGATCCTGCGC
>DASTAL010000443.1:0-3652 GCA_035712685.1 Rudaea sp.
CGCGCTGCACGGTTTGCGGCGATGCGACGATGTCGGCTGCCGTGATGCTGCCCTTGTTCTGTGTATCGATGGACTGGAAGCGCTTCGTCGCGGCGGCGAGGTATTCGTCCAGCGAAATCCTGCCGTCGCCGTTCGTGTCCATGGCTTGCAGCATATGCTGGAAGAAGGACGGGCGCGCACCGGCGGCGGCCGCGGGCGCGGCGTCTTGCGCCGTGGCACAGATCGATCCGCCCGCGAGTGGCAGCGCGGTCAGGATCGCGAGCATCAGTTTGCGGGACATGGAGTTTCTCGGTGTCATGGCCGATCGCCATGCGCAAGATAACGCCGCCATCGCGTGCCCGTTTACGCAGCGGCGGTAAAAGATGGTAAGGGCTTGTAAACGCGCTCAGGCGGTGCGCGCGACGATCGCCTGGGCGAAGCGCGCAGCCGATCCGGCCGCATGCGCGAAGAACAGCGACGGCTCGGTCAGCTCCAGTTCGAGTACGCGCGGCGAGCCGTCCGCGCCGTGGATCAGGTCGACGCGGGCGTAGAGCAGGGGCCGCGGGAAGGGAATCGCGGCCAGCGTGCGTTCGGCCAGAGCGAGCTCGGCGGCGTCGGGCTGGCGCGGCGTGATGTGCTCGGCGGCGAACAGCGCGCGCGTCGGGCCTTCGCCGCGCCTGAGCAGCGGACCCTTGCGAATGGCGTGGGAAAATCTCCCGTCGAAAAAGATCAGCGCGGTTTCGCCGTGTTCGTCGACGCGGTCCAGGTAAGGCTGCAGCAACACGCTGCGGTCCGCGTCGAGCAGGCGTCGGGCGTGCGCGATCGCGTCGTTGCGATCGCTCGAGTGATAGCGCTGCGCGTCGCGCGAGCCGGCGCCGATCGCGGGTTTGACCACGAATTCGTCGGTCGGATGCGCGTGCTGAAACGCGGCCAGTGCCGCGGGCGCCTCTTCGCCCGGCTCGACGAAGGCGCTCGGCACGATGGCGACGCCGGCTCTGTCCAGGTCGCGCAGATAGTGCTTGTCGGTGTTCCAGCGGATCGCCGGCAACAGATTGAACAGCCGGGTCCGGGTCGCCGTGCGTTCCGCCCAGGCCAGGAATTCCGGCAGGCGCTGCGTGTAGTCCCAGGTCGAGCGCAACAACGCCAGCTGGAAGCGCGACCAGTCGACGCTCACGTCGTCCCACGCGGTCACGGCGACTTCGGCGCCGGCTTCGCGCAAGGCGGATTCGAGCGGAGCGAGGTCTTCGTCCAGATCGCGTGCGGCGCTGGCGGTGACGAGGGCGATGCGGGGCGAGGGCATGGGTTGGAATCCGGGCAAAGCGCGCTTTATACGCCAAAATCCGCCCGGGCGGCTGGAAAGCGCCGGGTGTTTTCGTCACCATAGCGCAAGCGTTCCTGGAGTTGGCAATGCGCTTGATGTGGTTCGCCGCGTTTGTGCTTGGGGCCGCGATCGCGGTCGCGCCGCCGGTGCGCGCGCAGAATCCCGACCCCATGGATATCCGCGCCTGCACGGCCATCCAGGGCGATGCGCAGCGGCTCGCCTGCTACGACCGCGCCACGCACCGCGAGGACACGATCGCGGCCGAACAGCGAATGGTCGAACAAGAACGGGCCGACGAGGCCGTGCGCAAGACCGGCGTGTTCCGGCAGGTGAAACCGGAAACCGAAACCACGGCGGCAACGCCGCGCTCGTTGCTCGACAGCCGCTGGGAGTTGGAGCCTGACAGCAAGCTCGGCACGTTCAACCTGCGCAGCTACCAGCCGGTCTATGTGATGCCGTTTTTCATCACCAGCCGGCGCAACAGCCTGCCGTCCAGCCCGAATCCCGTCGACACGGTGACGCAGAAGCAACAGCTCGACAACACCGAGGCGAAGTTCCAGCTCAGCCTCAAGACCAAGGTCTGGCAGGGCATGTTCGGCGATGCCGGCGACCTGTGGGTCGGTTATACGCAGTCCTCGCGCTGGCAGGTCTACAACGTGCCGCAGTCGCGGCCGTTCCGCGAGTCCGATTACGAACCCGAGGCGCTGCTCGTGTTCGGCACCGGCTACCGCGTGTTCGGCTGGAACGGCCGCCTGTTCGACATCGGCATCGACCACCAGTCCAACGGACGCAGCGACCCGTTCTCGCGCAGCTGGAACCGCGTGGTCGCGGACTTCGGCTTCGAGCGCGGCAACTGGATGCTGCGGTTGCGTCCCTGGTGGCGCATTCCCGAGGCGCGCAACGACGACAACAACCCGGACATCACCGATTACGTCGGGCGCGGCGAAATGCAGGTGCTGCACTTCTGGAACGACCAGGAATTCAATCTCACGCTGCGCCATTCGCTGCGCGGCGGTGCTGCGAACCACGGCTCGGCGCGCCTGAGCTGGAGCTTTCCGCTCGACGGCAACCTGCGCGGCTACGTCGAAATGTTTTCCGGCTACGGCGAAAGCCTGATCGACTACAACCACGCCGCGACTTATCTCGGCATCGGGCTGTCGCTGCTGGATTGGTAGGCCCGTTACCGGGGCAATCGCCGACGCCGGTAACGCTGGCGGTGACGAGGACGATGCGGGGCACGGTCAATAAACGCCGGGGATCAGTCGTTTGGTGCGGTGGCAATAGTCGGCATAGCGTGCCCCCAGGGCTGCCTGCAGTGCGGTTTCCTCTTCGTGGATGCGATACGAGTACACGATGACGGTCATCAAAACGAGGGCGATCACGCTGAACCAGTTCCCCAGCGCCAGGCCCAGGCCAAGGAACGCGATCAGTGCCCCGAGATAACTGGGATGGCGAACCACGTGATAAAGCCCGCGATCCATCACTTCATGGTCGGCGAGAACGGCGACGTTCGGCGTATGGAAGCGTCCGAGTTGGGCGATGGCCACGCTGCGGATCGCGATGCCCGCCGCCATGACGAGCAAGCCGGCGAGTTGCAGCTGCGGAGGCCGGATCGTTCCGGGGTAGGCGAACGCCAGCCAGAACGCGAGGATCCACGCCAGCACGTTGCCCATCATCAGCACCTGCAGTGACGAGCGATCGCGGTTCTCGGCCGCGCCCGTACGGCGGCGGAAGACGACGATGCCGTCGATCACGATCCACACAAGGAACGCCGCAAGGGCGATGTCGCGTATCAGCGTCATGGGAGCGACCTACAAGTTCTGGTAATTCGGCCCGCTGCCGCCTTCGGGCGTGGTCCAGGTGATGTTCTCGTACGGATCCTTGATGTCGCAGGTCTTGCAGTGCACGCAGTTGGCGGCGTTGATTTGCAGGCGCAGGTTGCTGCCTTCGCCGACCATCTCGTACACGCCGGCGGGACAGAAACGCGTGCACGGATTCTGGTACTCGGTCACGCACTTGCCGACGCAAATGTCCGTGTCGGGCACCTTGAGGTGAATCGGCTGATCCTCGTCGTGCTGGGTGGATGCGAAATACACGCCGGCGAGGCGGTCGCGCGGCGGCAGCGTGCGCTCGATCCAGTGGCGATTCGGTTCTTCAAAGCTGCCGAGTTTGAGCAACGCGGAATAATCGGCGTGATTGCGCAGCGTCCAGGGCGAAAATCCCATCGTGACCGTTTCCCAGCCGGCATTGAGCAGGCCGACCACGAAGCCCTTGCGGAATCCCGGCCGGATGTTGCGCACCTTGCGCAGTTCCTTCATCACGGCCGAGGCGCGCAGTTTCGCGTCCCAGCCT
>DASTAL010000444.1:0-2027 GCA_035712685.1 Rudaea sp.
CGCAAAGGTGAAGGAACTGTCCGCTTCCCTCGGTACCGCGACCGGCGAACGCGACACGTTGAAGACCGGGCTCGACGCCGCAACCGCGCAGGCCGCCAAACTCAATGCCGATATCGCCGCGCTGGCCGCACTCAAGGCGCAACTCGAACAGCAGGTCGCGAGCCTGGGCGCCGAACTCGACACCTCGAAGAAGAATCTCGTCGCCGCGACCGACCTCAACACGCACAACGCCGCGCAGATCGAGCTGCTCAACCGCCAGCTCGCCGCGGTGCAGGAGCAGCTCCGGCAGATTTCGGCCGCGCTGGAGATCGCGAACAAGAACGTCAAGGAAAAGGATCTGAAAATCGCCGATCTGGGCAAACAGCTGAACATCGCACTCGCGAACAAGGTCAACCAGCTCGAGAAATACCGCTCGGAATTCTTCGGCAAGCTGCGCGCGGCGCTCGGCAACCGCGCCGACATCCGCGTCGTCGGCGACCGCTTCGTGGTGCCGACCGACGTGCTGTTCGATTCCGGATCGGCCGACCTGAACCCTGCCGCGCAGGTGCAAATGGCGAAGCTTGCGCAGACGCTCAACGCCGTGGCGGCGGAGATTCCATCCAATCTCGACTGGATCGTGCGCATCGACGGCCACACCGACAAGCGCCCGATCCACACCGCGCAATTCGCCTCGAACTGGGAGCTGTCGACCGCGCGCGCGGTGGCGATCGTCAAATACCTCGTCGTGCAGGGCATTCCCGCGAATCGGCTGTCGGCGAACGGCTTCGGCCAGTTCCAGCCGCTGGACCCCGCCGATACGCCCGAGGCCTACGCGAAGAACCGGCGCATCGAGATTCAGTTGACCAACCGCTGAGCCAGCGTCGCGAAGCCGTGATGTCGTGCAAGCTTACTTGCGACGTTTGCCCGCCAGGCGCTTTTCCTCCGCCAGCGCAGCGGCGGCGAGGGTCGTGAGCGGCACCTTGAGCACCTGGCTCAATTTGGCGGCCAGCGGCAGGCGGATGTTCACCGTCTTGCCCTGTTCGAGTTCATACAGATAACTCGCGGTCGTGCCGACCACCGCCGCGACTTGCCGCACACTGAGCTTGCGTTGTTCGCGCTTGGAAAGAATCAAATCGCCGAATTTCATTGGATGTCACCTCTGCCCGTATCCCCTTGCCGATTATCCGCTAGAGCGGGTCGCTTGGCTATCGAAATCGGAAAGGCTCAGGCCCGCCGCACCGGTTCGCGCTGGCTGAATATCACGCTGCCCAGGATCAAGGCGCCTGAAACCAGCATGGTCGGGGTCGGCGCCTCGCCAAGCAGCAGCCATGCCCAGCCGACGCCGAATACCGGGATCAGGTAGTTGCAGGTCGCCGCGCGCGTGGCGGAAATGCGCTGGATCAGGCGAAAGAACAGGAAGTACGCGAACCCCGTGCACAGCACGCCGAGCGCGATCGCGGCCAGCCACGACGACGGCGGGACCGGATCCGTCGGCCAGGTCGCGACGGCCAGCGGCGCGAGCATCAGCGCCGAGCAACTCAGCGTGCCGGCGACGCCGACCACCGGCGGCAAATCCATCAGCTTGCGCTTGGTCAGGTTCACGGCGATGCCGTAGCAAAACGAGGCAAGCGTGCCCGCGATCGCGGCAAGCATGATGTTGTCGCCGGCGGTGCGTCCACTCGCCAGAATGACGACGCCGACGAATCCGGCGACCAGTGCGATCCCGCGGCGCAGCCCGATGTGCTCGCGGTAGAACACGAACGCGATCAGCGCGGTGAACAACACGGTCATGCTGTTCGCGATCGCGCCGATGCCGGCCGGCGCGCGTTCGGCGCCCCAGGCGAACAGGGAAAACGGAATCGCGGAGTTGAGCACGCCGACGACCGCGAGCCGGCGCCAATGCGCGACGTCGAGCTGCTTGCGCGCGCGCCACAGGAACGGCGAAAGCAGCAGTGCACCAAGCATCACGCGCACCTCGACCAGCGGCAGCGGACCGAAGTGCGGCGCGGCGATGCGCATGAACAGGAACGAGCCACCCCAGATCGCGC
>DASTAL010000445.1:0-9266 GCA_035712685.1 Rudaea sp.
CCGACGTCGATGCCGACATCGACGCCTTCGCCGGCGCCAGCCAGTGCCAGCGACACGGTGCCCTTCGTCAGCAATTGCGCGGTGCCCGACTTGACGACGCCGACATGAGCTTCTCCATTCACATAGGACCCGAGAACGTCATCGATCGTGCGGACGTCCGAGAACTTTCCCTTGCCGCCGTCGATTCGCGACTTGCCAACGGTGAGTCCGCCGCCCTTGGCTTCGATCGCGACATTCATCGAGCTGCCGTCTGCGCACGTGA
Source organism: Rudaea sp. (assembly GCA_035712685.1). GTDB lineage: Bacteria > Pseudomonadota > Gammaproteobacteria > Xanthomonadales > Rhodanobacteraceae > Rudaea. The sequence continues at coordinate 263 of DASTAL010000445.1, forward strand.
CGATCCCCCTTCCCTCTGCGTGCTTGTAGATTGCGGACCAGCCCGAGAGCGAAAAGCGCAATTTGCAGTCCAACTGGGCCTGGGTGGCGTGAGCACTGGGCAAGCCCAGCGCGAGCAGCGTTGCAACCGTCGCCATCACCATGGATTTTTGCATGAGATTTGACATGTGAATTCTCCTTGGGGGACTAGGCACATGGTCTTGCGATTTCCGGCACCAACGGCGTTCAGCAGGTGCTGTTGCGGTTGGTGTCGAGCGTGGCGATTGCGCCGCTGGATCCGGTCGAAGCGTCTTCGACTGCGGGGCGCCGGAGCATCAGGGCTCAATCACCGATGCAATTCGACCTTGCGCCCGCAATCGGGAACGTAACCTGAACGTCGCGGCCGCGCGGTCACTGCGCGGCCGGCGTGCGAAATCATGCTTGGCCAAACGAGCGCTATTGCGGCGGCTTGTCGCCGCTGAACACGATCGCTTTCGCGCCGTCGATCTTGCCCACGGTCGCGCTGTCGCTGACGTAAAGCTGCACGGTGCGCTTGAACACGAGATTGCCCTGCACCACGGCGTGCGGGCCGATGACGACGCGCGGGTCGCGACTGACGCCGAAGTGGAACCAGCTGTTGTCCTGATTCACCAGGATGCCACCTTCGACGCGCGAATTTGCGCCGACGTCGATGTCGCCCGAGGTCGTTTCGATGCCGCCGCCGACGTGCGCGGCGGTCAGCGCGATGCCGCCGTTGACGTTGGAAACCTTGCCGCCCACGTCCGCGCCCGTCGCCAGCGTGATCGAACCGTTGACCGCTTCGATGGTCTTGGCGATCTTCGTCCCGGCCCCGACATGGATGCCGCCGTTCACCGTATCCAGCGCGTCGATCGTGGCATTGGTGCCGAGATGGATGCTGCCGTTGACCGTGGTCGCGCCGGCCGCGTGCGCGCCGTCGCCGACGTGTATGCTGCCGTTGACCGTCGACAACTTGCCGACCGTGGCGTTGTCCGGCACGTGGATGCTGCCGTTGACCTTGTCGATGTCGAGGTCGGCGTTGCCGCCGGCGAAAGCGGTGCCGGCGACAAGGACGGCCGAGAATGCGAACAGTGCAAATCGATTCATGGTAATGCTCCGGTCCGGATCATGTTGTGCGTTGGATGCGTCGGGTTTCCGCAAGGTTTAATCGGCTACCATTATCCATCCATTGCGAGATCATGCCTTGCGAGATCATGCCGTGACCCGACCCAAACCCGTGCTGCTGCTGATCCTGGATGGCTGGGGCCATCGCGAAGAGCGCGACAACAATGCCATCGCGCAGGCGAACGCGCCGAACTGGCGGCGCCTGCTCGCCACCTGCCCGCACACGCTGGTGCAGACGCACGGACAATACGTCGGCCTGCCGGACGGCCAGATGGGCAATTCCGAGGTGGGCCACATGAACATCGGCGCCGGCCGCATCGTGTACCAGGACCTGACCCGCATCGACGCGGCGGTCGCCGACGGCAGCTTCTTTTCCAACTCCGCCCTGCTGCAAGCTTTGGCCGCGGCCAAACGTGCTTCATCAGAGCGGGCGACGCTGCACGTGTTCGGCCTGCTCAGCCCCGGCGGCGTGCACAGCAGCGAGGAGCACATCTTCGCCTTGCTCGACATGGCAAAAAAGCAGGGCGTCGAACGCGTGGCCGTGCATGCCTTTCTCGACGGCCGCGACACGCCGCCGCAAAGCGCGCGCGCCTCGCTGGAACAATTGCAGGCGCGCTGCGCGGCTCTCGGCAACGCGCGCATTGCCACCGTCAGCGGGCGCTACTACGCGATGGATCGCGACAAGCGCTGGGAACGCGTCAAGCTGGCTTACGATGCGATCGCGGAAGGCGTGGCGGAATTCCACGCCGACAACGCACTCGCCGCGCTCGACGCCGCCTACGCGCGCGGCGAAACCGACGAATTCGTCAAGCCGACGGTTATCGGGGCCGCGACGAAAATCTCGGATGGCGACGCCATCGTCTACATGAATTTCCGCGCCGATCGCGCGCGCCAGCTCACGCAGGCGTTCGTCGATGCGGATTTTTCCGGATTTGCGCGCGCGCGCAAGATCCGCCTGTCCGCCTTTGTCACGCTTACCCATTACAGCGACGATCTCGCCGTCACGGCCGAAGCGTATCCGCCGCAGTCCCTGGCCAATTCGCTCGGTGAATACCTTTCCAGCCTGGGCCTGAAGCAGCTGCGCATCGCCGAGACGGAAAAATACGCGCACGTCACGTTCTTCTTTTCCGGCGGCCGCGAAGAACCCTATCCGGGCGAGGACCGCCTCCTCGTGCCGAGCCCCAAGGTCGCGACCTACGACTTGAAGCCGGAAATGAGCTGCCCGGAGGTCACCGACAAACTCGTCGCCGCGATCGCCGGCGGCAAGTACGACTTCATCGTCTGCAACCTGGCCAACGCCGACATGGTCGGGCACAGCGGCAAGCTCGACGCCGCGATCAAGGCCGTGGAAGCGGTCGACGTCGCGCTCGGCAAGCTCGAAACCGCGATTCGCGCCGCCGGCGGCGAGATGCTGATCAGTGCCGATCACGGAAATCTTGAACAGATGCGCGCCGACGATGGCCAGCCGCATACCCAGCATACGGTCGGGCCGGTGCCGCTGGTCTACGTCGGGCGCCCGGCGACGCTTGCGCCGGGCGCGTTGCGCGATCTGGCGCCGACCGTGCTTGCGCTGATGGCGTTGCCGCAGCCGGCGGAAATGACCGGTCATTCGCTGGTGGCTTTTGCTTGATTCGTCGGATTTCGAGCGTCCTGCTGTTTCTTGCCTGCGTTTCCGCAAGCGTTCATGCGCAAACCGACGATCCCGCGCGCGCCGCGCAGGAGGCGCAGGCCAAGCAAAAGCTCGAACAAGTCCGTGGCCAGATCAAGGCGCTCACCGATGCGCAAAAGGATACGAGCGCCAGGCGCGGCGGCGCCGTGGTTGCTCTGCGCGAGCAGGAATTGAAGATCGCCGCGACGGCGAGGGAGTTGCGCGGGCTCGATGCGCAACTGGCGGCGCAACAGGGCAAGCTCGACGATTTGCTCCGGCAGCGCGCGGCCCTGAATGCGAACCTCAAAGACCAGCGCGACGCACTGGCGGCGCTGTTGCGCTCGGCCTACGCAATCGGCCGTGGCGAGGAATTGAAGCTGTTGCTGGCGCAGGACAACGCCGCGGACATCGCGCGCATGTTGGCGTATTACGGCTACTTCGAGCGCGCGCGGCTCGGTGAAATCGGCGCCTTGCTCAGGAATCTCGAGGCGCTGGCCAAGGTGCAGAACGAAATCGAAGCGCAGCGGGCGATGCTGAAAACGTCGCGCGACGAACGCGCCGCGCAGGCGCAGCAATTCGATGCCGAACGCGTTGCACGCAAGCAGGCCCTCGATCAAATCGATGCGACATTGAAGGACCAGAAGAGCCGCCTGGCCGCGCTCGGCAAAGACGAAAAGGCGCTGACCGATCTGATCGCGAAGCTGCGCGACATCTTTGCCGACATCCCGAAAACGCTCGCCGGCGCGGAACCCTTCGCGGCCTTGCGCGGCAAGTTGCCGTGGCCCTTGCGCGGCCGCATCGTCGAAAGATTCGGAGGCAATGCCGGTGGCGGTCAGCCCAGCCAGGGCGTGTTGATCGCGGCAAAGGGCGGCAGCGAGGTGCGCGCGGTGTCGCATGGCCGCGTCGTGTTCGCCGATTGGCTGCGCGGCTACGGCCTGCTCATGATCGTGGATCACGGCGACGGCTACCTGAGCCTCTACGGCTACAACGAAACCCTGCTCAAAGACGTCGGCGACTGGGTCGATGCCGGCACCGTCGTTGCGACCAGCGGCGACAGCGGCGGCCGACCGACGCCGGGTCTGTATTTCGAACTGCGCTACAAGGGCAAGGCGATCGATCCTGCAGCCTGGCTGAAATCTTCACGTTGATTTGCCTGCGCGTGCCTATAATGCGGGCAATGAATTCGCGGGTAACCATCATGTTGCGATCGACGATTTGCCTGCTGCTGATGCTGGCGCCGCTGGCGTTGTGCGCAGAAGAGGCCAAGCAGACTCCGCCGCCAAAAGCGGGCGTGAGCATGGCCGAGATTCGCCAGTTCACCGCTGTTTTCGACCTGATCAAGCAGGCCTACGTCGATCCGGTCAACGACAAGACCCTGATGCAAAGCGCGATCCGCGGCATGCTCGCCGGGCTCGATCCGCACAGCGAATACCTCGACCAGACCGGCGTGCAGGCGCTGAACGAGGACACCAGCGGCAGCTACGATGGACTCGGTATCGAGGTCGTCACCCTGAATGGCGCGCTGCGCGTGATCGCGCCGATCGACGACACGCCGGCGGCACGCGCCGGCATCAAGCCTGGCGACATCATCGTGCGCATCGACGGCATGGCGATCACGTCCGAAAACGCGAACCAGGCCGTGGACATGCTACGCGGCAAGGCCGGCACGAAAGTGAAACTTTCCATCCTGCACGAAGGCGCCAGCGTGCCCGAGGACTACGCGCTGACGCGCGAAGCGATCCGCGTGGCCAGCGTACGCGTGCGCGAAATCGAGCCGGGTTACGTCTACATCCGCGTCGTCCAGTTCCAGCAAGACACCGGCAACGAGCTGCGCAGCAAGCTCGGCAAGCTGCTGGCGAAGGAACATCCGCTGCGCGGCGCCGTGTTGGACTTGCGCAGCAACCCCGGCGGCCTGCTTACCTCGGCCGTCGAGATCAGCGACGATTTCCTGGATGCCGGCATCATCGTCACCACGCGCGGACGCCTGAAACAGGCGGACCTGAGCTTCAATGCGACGCCCGGCGACCTGCTCGACGGCGCGCCGCTCGTGGTGCTGGTCGACAACGGCACCGCCTCGGCGGCCGAAATCGTCACCGGCGCGCTCAAGGACAACCGCCGCGCCGTGGTCATGGGCCGGCGCACGTTCGGCAAGGGTTCGGTGCAGACCGTGCTGCCGCTGGACGACACGCATGCGGTCAAGCTCACCACGGCGCGCTATTACACGCCGAACGGCACCTCGATCCAGGCGGCGGGAATCCTGCCGGACATCGAACTGGCGGATCTCAAACTCACGATTCGTGATTCGGCGCCAGCACTCCTGCGCGGCGAGCGCGACCTGCCGGGTCACCTTAAGGGCGAGCTCGAGGGCGAGAAGAGCAGCGAACGCGATGGCGCCAGCGATGGCCTGCTCGACGATTACGCCTTGAATGAGGCATTGATCGTGCTCAAGGGCATGGCATTGCGGCATCCGCCGGCCGCGGCGAAAGCGCACTGAACGGATTCATTCGCGCAGGCGGCGCGCCAGCGCCGGCTTGGAAACCAACGCAAAAAGTATACCGATCGCGAATCCGGCGATGTGCGTCCACCACGCCACCGCGCCAAACGCCGGACCGACGAACGTGAACAGGAACTGCAGGCCGATCCAGAAGCCGATCAGTGCGGCGGCCGGCACGCGCACGAATTCCAGAAACAGTCCGAGCGGCAGGACCAGGCCGAGGCGCGCACGCGGGAACAGCGCGAAGTAGGCGCCGACGATCGCCGACACCGCGCCGCTGGAGCCGACGATGGGTGCATTCGCATTCGCGAGCGTGAGCGCTCCGGCCAGATTGGCCAGCGCGCCGCCGACGAGGAAAAGCAGCAGGAAACGCGTCGATCCGAGACTGCGTTCGGCGGGCAGGCCGAAGATCATCAGGAACAGCAGGTTGCCGATCAGGTGCAGCCAGCCGACGTGGATGAACAGCGCCGTGAACAGACGCGCCGGCCGCAGTTCCAGCCACTGGACGGATAACGGCACCTGCGCGTCGAACAGGCTCGACGGTACTGTGCCCCAGCGCCGCAGCAGCAGCGCGTGCGTGTCGGGCGGCAGCAGCGTGAGCCAGGCGAAGACCGCGACGCAGATCGCGATCAGCGCGATCGTGGCCCAGGGCAGATGCGGTTTGCGCCGCTGTTCGAGACGGACGAACACGGCGCGTCGCCCGGTTTACAGGCCGTCGCGCGGAAAGAAAAAGCGCTGGCCCTGGAATTCGAGGATCACGCCGTCGGGACGGATTTCACGCAAGGTCACGCGATCCGTCGTGGTGTCGCCTTCGACCATGCGCGCGCCATCGAGGATGACGAAGCGCTGTTTCGGATCGGCGGCGTAGACGTGCATGCTCATGCTCAGTTGCGGCAAGGCCTTGCGCGTGGCGAACGGCAAGTCGTAATACGCCGGCACGTCGAGCTTCGGCGTGCCCGGTACTTGTTGTGATCCCGCCGCTTCCGGATGTGGTTGGCCGGCTTCCGGATGCGGTTGGCCGGGTTCCGGATGTGGTTGGCCGGCTTCCGGATGTGGTTGGCCGGGTTCCGGATGTGGTTGGCCGGCTTCCGGATGTGGTTGGCCGGCTTCCGGATGTGGTTGGCCGGCTTGCGGATGCGGTTGTGGCGTGTTGCCACGCATGTCTGCTGGTTGCGGCGCTCGCGCCGGTTCGGCAACGCGCGCCGGTGCGGGCGGCGTTTGCGCGATGGCCGCAGGAGGCGCCGTTCGTCTAGGACGTCTGGCCATGCGCTCTGTCGCATCGTGGCGCTGGGCCGCTACCCAGATCTGTCCATCTTTGCCGGCGGCTGCTGCAGCCTGGGCATTCGGCTCCTGGCGGCGTGCCGCAGCGAAAATGCGCTGGTCTTCCTTCTGCAACGCTTCGCGGTTGGGTGCCGGTGCGGCGGCCTGACCCGGCGCCGGTGCGGTGGCGATGGGGGATGCGGGTGTTGCGGGCGCCGGCGCGGGCGTGTCGCGACCAAACCACCACCACAATCCGATGCCAAGCGACAGCACGATCACGAGCATCGCCCACAGCGGGCTGCGTCCGCGCCGCACTGGCGTGAACGGCGTGCCGAGGTCCGGCGCCTGCCCCAGGCGACGGTTGGCCTCGGATTTCTTCAAAGCTTCGAGAATCAGCGACATGGGCAAAATCAAATTTGGAAAGGGGCGATGGGAAACATGTCTCAAAATCGTCGCGAGCGATGGCAGGTCACATGCGGCCGGAGCGCAGGGTCCGGAGTTTACCGTTGGTAAATGAGGATTCCGAGCACCGCCGGCGCGTGAGATGCCGAGCGCAGCAGATTTTTAGACATGTTTTATTCTACCTTGCGGTACAGATGCGGCCCGGCTTCGGAAAGCGCCGACAGCGCGAACAGGGTCTCCGGGCCGACGATGCCGTCCGGCTTGATGCCGTAGGCGATTTGCAGCTTGCGCACGCGATCTTCCAGCGCGGCATCGAAATACGCGGGACCCGTGTCGTCAGCCTTGCCGCCGTCCATCAACGCCAGTTGTGCCTTGACCCAGGCCACGCCCGGTCCGGCATCGCCCTGGTGCAATGTGGCGGGGATGCCCGCCGGCAGCCCCCATACTGCACTGAATTCTCCCGACCACACCCGGGCGAGATCGGATTTCTTCAGCGTGCGCGTCTGGCCGCCGATGGCGAGCTTGACGTGCTGCGCGTCGACCGCGAGCAGCAGCGCGTCGGCATGCGCGCCGCCGTCGCGCAGGGTGAGGATCAGCGGCCGGTCGAAACGCCCCAGTTGCTCCAGCGTGCCGCTGCCGTGCAGGCAGTCGAAACCTGCCGTGATCACGCCCGGACAATGTGCCGCGTCGCGTACCGTCACCTGTGCTGAATTCACCTGCCAGCGGCCGAGCAGTTGCGTCCACGCGGTGAGGTCGGCGTCGGGCGTGTGCGCGATGGCCTTGCGCAGGCTGTCCAGGGAATCGTCGCGCGGTAGCGGAATCGGCTTGGCCACGGCCTCGGCGACAGGCGCCGGTGCCCGGTGCAGCCAGTGCCAGGAGACAGCGCCGGCGACGAGGATCAGCACCGCGGCGGCGGCGAGTCCGTGTCGGTAACGGTGCAGCCAGTAGCGCGTGTTGCCAGGCAGGGTTTCGTCCGCGGCACGATCCACGAGCTGCTCCCCGAGCGCATCCTGCTCGCGTGCGAAACCGGCCATCAGGGCGCGGTCGGCGATCACGTTGATCACGCGCGGCACACCGCCCGAGCGCCGGTACAGGGCGCGCAGTCCAAGGCGCGAGAACGGCGAGCGCGCCGTGCCGGCCACGGCAAGGCGATGGCGCACGTAGGCTTCGGACTCGCCGCGGTCCAGCGGCATGAGGTGGTAGCGCGCGGTGATGCGCTGGGCGAGCTGGCGCAATTCCGGCTGGTGCAATTTGTCTCGCAGTTCGGGTTGGCCGAGCAGGATGATCTGCAAGAGTTTCTGCGTTGGTGTTTCCAGGTTCGTGAGCAGGCGCACCTGCTCCAGCGCCTCGATGGAAAGCTCCTGCGCCTCGTCCACGATCAGCACCACGCGCAACCCCTGCGCGTAGGCGTCGAGCAGGTAGATGTTGAGCGTGTCGACCAGGGCCTTGAGGCTGCCCTTCTTGCCGGCGATGTCGAGCTTCAATTCCTCGCAGATGGTCTCGAGCAATTCCACCGGCGACAGTTTTGGATTGAGCACCAGCGCCACGCGGGTGTTTTCCGGTAGCTGTTCCAGCAGCAGCCGGCACAGCGTGGTCTTGCCCGTGCCGACCTCGCCGGTCAGCTGCACGAAACCGCCGCTACCGCCCTTGCCGATGCCGTACAACAGGTGCGCGAGCGCGTCCCGGTGGCGCTCGCTGAGGAAAACGTAGCGTGGATCGGGGGTGATCGAGAAGGGGGCTTCTTTCAGCCCGTAGAACTCGAGGTACATGGGTTTACTTTACCCCGTCAAGGGGTAAAAGTTTCGTTTCCAGGGAACCGGTCGCGCTCGCGACGGTTTTCGACCCTTTCAAAGGTGGAAATCGCCCGCCGCTTCCGGCTGGTACAGGACTTTCTCGATGCGCAGGCGCCGACTGCCCGACGGTACGCGCCACTCGATTTCGTCGCCTTCCGCGTAGCCCAATATCGCCGTGCCGACCGGCGCGAGCACCGAGATCGCGCCGGTGTCGACGTTCGCCTTGCGCGGGAAGACCAGCGTGTAGGTCTTCTCCTCGTTCGAATCCAGGTCGCGCAGCACGACC
>DASTAL010000446.1:0-2947 GCA_035712685.1 Rudaea sp.
CATCTTCTTCTGCAGTTTGATCAAGCGCGGATGCGCCAGGTAAAACGGAATGCCGATCACCGGCTCGTTCTCCGGCGTCAGCCATTCGTCGGCAAGGTAGCAGCGCGGCTGGAACGGGATGTTGCGCGCCTTCAATTCCGCATAGAGCTGGGCGATGCACGGCTCCAGCCAGCTGCCCTCAATGCGCAACGGCAGCTCGGACAAACGCAGGCCAAGCAGGTCCTCTTCGGCCATCGTGGCCAGATCGATGGCTGCCCGGCCGGCAGGTTCGGTCGGCACCGGTGCGGCTTCGCTGGGACTGGCCATGGTCCAAGGATAACCGAGTTGGGGCGAGGCGCCGGATGCGCAGGCGCCGATCGTGTCAGGAAAACGCCTCCCGCACGGTCGCCTGCGCTGCAAAAGCCTGATTCGTAGTATCGTCACGCCACCCAAGGAGTCCTGCCATGAAACCGCTCACAACCCTCGCCGCTGCCGCCGCCCTGGCACTCGCCGTTTTCGCGATCCCCTCGCATGCCGAGCTCAAGGTCGGCGCGCACGCACCCGACTTCAGCCTGCCCGCGTGGCTTGCCGGCAATCCGTTCACGTTCGACCTCGGCGCGGCGCTGAAGAAAGGCCCGGTCGTGGTCTATTTCTTCCCCGCCCCGCATACCTCGGGTTGCAACGTCGAGGCGCATTTGTTCTCAGAGGCCATCGACAAGTTCAAGGCCTACAACGCCACCGTCATCGGCGTGACCGCCGGCAATCTCGACCAGATCGCCGACTTCTCGAAGGAAGCCGAGCATTGCAGCGGCAAGTTCGCGGTTGCCGCCGACAAGGGCGCCGCCATCGCCAAGGAATACGATTCGATATTGACGATGAAACCCGACTGGTCGAACCGCACTTCATACCTGATCGACCAGTCCGGCAACATCGCCGCAGCCTATTCCGCGATGAGTCCCAAGGATCACGTCAGCGAGATGCTGAAGGCGCTCGAAGCGTTGCCGCACGCAAAATGATTCGAATGAGATAAGGCGATGGCCGCATCCAGGCTGATGGCGCGCCTGCGCGAGCACGACTGGATGGCTGCGGCCGTCGAACTCGTCATCGTCGTGGTCGGCATACTGATTGCCTTGCAGGTCAGCAATTGGAACCAGGAGCGGGTGGACCGCAATCGCGCGCAAGGCTATTACCGGCGCATTCATGCCGACTTGAGTGCGGACCGGAAGAACATCGATGCCACCTTGTCGTTCTGGCGTGCGGTGTCCGCCTACGGCGCCACCGCCATTGCCGATGGCGAAGGCAAACAGCCGAGCGGTGCGCCGGGCTGGAAGACGCTGCTGGCCTGGTACCAGGCCAGTCAGACCATGCCGTTCGTCCCATCCGATGCCGCGTTCAGCGAAATGCGCAGCGCCAGCGACCTCGGCCTGATCGCCGATGAGTCGTTGCGCAAGCGGCTGGACGACTACTACTCCCAGTCGGGCGTTGGCGGGCAGTCCATCATTCACCAGCAGGATCCCGCGTATCGGCTGCAGATCCGCGGGCTCACGCCGTGGCACGTGCAGCAGTACATCTGGACCCATTGCTTCAGCGAGTCCAGTTATATCACCCAGCAATTCGTCGATTGCGAAACGCCGGTTGGCGAACCGGAAGCCGCGACGATCCTCGATTCTTACCGCCATGCGCCAGACTTGCTGAATCAATTGCGCGCCTGGATGTCGACGCTGCGGATCAGCGAAATCGTGCTCGTCAACGACCGCCGCGACGCCGAACAACTCGATGCGGCGGTAACCCGGGCCATGCAGGATTGACGGCACGAATTGAATGCGCCGGTCATCATCCCCACATTCGGGATCTGTCCACACGGCGCCTGCTCCATGACCTCTCCTTCCCGCCTTCGCATCGATTTCGTCTCCGACGTGGCTTGCCCCTGGTGCGCCATCGGCTTGGCCAGCCTGCAGGCGGCGCTGGCAAAGCTCGCCGATAGCGTGCAGGCGGACATCCATCTGCAGCCCTTCGAGCTCAATCCCCAACTGCCGCGCGAGGGGGAAGACGCCAACGAACACCTGATGCGCAAGTACGGTATGGGCGAAGAGCAGCTCGAAGCGAATCGGTCCGCGATCCGCGAGCGTGCTGCCGCACTCGGTTTCGCCTTCAACATGCGCAAGGGCAGCCGCATCTACAACACCTTCGACGCACACCGGCTGCTGCATTGGGCCGAACTGCAGGACCGCGGACACGCACTCGCGCTCAAGCAGGCATTCCTGCGCGCCTATTTCAGCGACGGTGAGAACGTGGCCGATCGCGAAATCCTGATCCGCATCGCCAAAGACGTCGGATTGAACGCCGACGCAGCGCGCCGCGTGCTGGAAAGCGGCGAATATGCCGACGCGGTGCGTGCGCAAGAACGGTACTTCCAGCAGGCCGGAATCCATTCCGTGCCAGCGATCATCGTCGAAGGTCAGTATCTGATTTCAGGCGGGCAGCCGCCGGAAATCTTCGAGCGCGCGCTGCGCGAGATCGCGGCCAAGGCGCCGACCGAAAAGCCCGCATTGCACTGAATACGAAAGCCACGGCATGAGCGACTCACTGCACATCGTCTGTCCGCACTGCGCGGCGGTGAACCGCGTTCCAACCGATCGCCTCGGCGCAGCGCCGACCTGCGGCAAATGCCATCGGCCGCTGTTCGATGGCCATCCGGTGGAAGCAAACGAAGCCGCGTTCGAGAAGCATCGCACACGCAACGACATTCCGGTGCTGGTAGATTTCTGGGCACCGTGGTGCGGCCCATGCCGAATGATGGCGCCGCACTTCGTGCAGGCGGCCGCGCAACTCGAACCGCGCGTGCGCCTGCTGAAAGTGGACACCGACGCCGAGCCGGCGCTCGGCACGCGCTACGCCATTCGCAGCATCCCTACGCTCGCCCTGTTCCGCGGCGGCAGCGAAGTGGCGCGGCAGGCCGGCGCAACGA
>DASTAL010000447.1:0-6055 GCA_035712685.1 Rudaea sp.
CGATTCTTGCCCTGCCACGGTTTGTAGAACTCGCGGATCTTCGCCATGTCCGCGTCGATGTCGTCGCTCGGATGGAACAGCGGCCCGAAGCCGATGGTCTTTTCCGGGTAGTGGAAATACACCGGCAGGATCGGCACATTCGCCGCGTGCGCGATGCGCCAGAATCCACTTTTCCACTCTTTTACTTTCTTGCGCGTGCCCTCGGGCGCGAGCGCAAACCACAGTCGCTCGTTGGCATCGAACAAGGCGGTGATTTCATCGACCACGTTTTGCGCATGCGCGCGATCAATCGGAATGCCACCGAAGCCGCGCAGCAGCGGCCCCAGTGGCCAGAAAAATGTTTCGCGCTTGCCGATAAAGCGGATATTCAGACGCAGGCCGATCTTGGCCAGCAGCCCCCACACCACGTCCCACCCAGTTGAATGCGGCGCAACGATGGCGACGAGTCTCGGCACGTCCGGTAATTCCCCGGCGAAACGCCAGCCGCAGCGCGCGTAAAGCCAGCGGCACAGCGCCGCGGCGCGCGATGGCGGCAGTTGCGGCATGTGCGGCGGAACGGGGGGAAAGACCGGCGCGCTCATTCGCGATCCCACGACTTGGCACGCGTGCGCTTGTGCTGGGCGCGTTTTTTCTTCGCGGTGATGCGGCGTTCCTGCGAAGCGCGGGTCGGTTTCGTCGCCACGCGCTTTTTCGGCACGTGCAACGACGCGCGCACGATTTCGGCAAGGCGATCGCGTGCATCCTCGCGGTTCTTCGCCTGGTCGCGGAAGCGGCTGGCCTGGATCACCAGCACACCGTCGGCGGTGAGGCGGCGGTCGCGGCGCGCGAGCAAGCGCGTGCGCAGCGGTTCCGGCAACGACGGCGAATGCGCGACATCGAAGCGCAATTCCACCGCGCTCGCCACCTTGTTCACGTTCTGGCCGCCGGGGCCGGACGCGCGCACGAAGGATTCGGCCAATTCCGAATCGGGAATACTCAGCGTCGCCGAAACAGCAAGCATCTCTAGTCTCGGAAGTTCTCGAATTGCAGCGGCATCTTGATGTCCGGTGCCGCACGCAACAATGCCATCGCCGTCTGCAAGTCGTCGCGCTTCTTGCCGCTCACGCGCAGCTTGTCGCCCTGGATCTGCGCCTCGACCTTCAGCTTGGCGTCCTTGATGCGCTTGACGATGTCCTTGGCCAGCGGCTGGTCGATGCCCTGCTTGAGCGTCACCTTCTGGCTCGCCGACGACAGGTTGGTTTCCGGATCGGCAATGTCCGCGCAGCGGATGTCGATGTGGCGGCTGGCCAGGCGCTGCTTGAGGATGTCCAGCATCTGCTTGAGCTGGAACTCGGCCTGCGCCTTGAGCACGACGGTGCTTTCGCCTTCGCGCTCGAACGCGGCGTCGGTGCCCTTGAAATCGAAGCGGTTGCCCAGCTCGCGCGTGGCCTGGTCGACCGCGTTGGTCAGTTCGTGCAGGTCGAGTTTGGAAACGATGTCGAACGATGGCATGGCGCGCTCCCACGGATCGCGCGATTCTAGCAGGCGAGCGCGCCGGTCCAATCGAACCGCACGAGCACCTGTTGCCATGCGTCATCCAGCGGCGCCTGCAGGCGCAGGCGTTCGCCGCTGCGCGGATGCGCGAACTCCAGGCGCCACGCATGCAGCAGCATGCGGTGCATGCCCAGATGCATGCGCCACAGGCGGTTGTGATCGCCGCGGCCATGGCTGGTGTCGCCGACGATGTGGTGCGAAACGTGATGGAAATGCTTGCGGATCTGCCGGTAGCGGCCGGTTTCGGGCAAGGCCTCGACCAACGCGTATCGCTGCTCGGGATATTTGCCCATCGCGATCGGCAACGTCGCCGTCGCGAGCGTGCGCCAACGCGTGAGCGCGGGCTTGCGCGGACTGCGCTCGCGCACGTCGGGCAAGGGATAGTCGATGACGCCCTCGGGTTCCGGCCAGCCGCGCACCACGGCGAGGTAACGCTTGGTCACGTCGCGGGCCATGAACAGGCGCCCGAGTTCGCCGGCGACCTCGCGCGACTTGGCCAGCAGCACGACGCCGGACGTGGCGCGGTCGAGGCGATGCGCGAGGAACAGTGTCGCCGCGGTCTGCGCCGCGAGGCGGTCGAGCAGGAAATCGGTTTCGTCGCTCGCGATCCTGCTGCGATGCACGAGCAGCCCGGCCGGCTTGTTGACGGCCAGCAAATCGTCGTCTTCGTGGAGGATTTCGATCAACCCGCCCGCCGCCACGCCACCACGAACGCGGCAGCGCTGATCGCCAGCGCGATCCATGCTGACGCCGGCACGTGCAACCATTGCGCGCCATGGCCGTCGAAGGCATAGAGCAGGGCGGCGCCGAGCAACGATGCCGTGGCGAGCGGCAGCACGGCGAGCTGGCGGCGTTGCGCGAGCGCGAGGCGTTCGCGTTGTTCGAGCTCGGCGACGCGCGCCGAATCGAAATCGCCAGCCGCAGCTTTTTTCAGGAAGGCGTGCACGAGCTGCGGCATTTCCGGCGCAGCGGCGATCCATTCCGGAAGGCGCTCGCGGATCTTGCGCAACACGCGGCGCGGGCTGTGGCGTTCGCGCAGGATCTTCTCCAGCACCGGCTTGGCCGTGGCCCAGATGTCGATCTGCGGATGCAGCGCGCGGCCGATGCCTTCGATGTTGAGCAGGGTTTTCTGCAGCAGGATGAGTTGCGGCTGCAGCGTGAGCTGGTAGCGGCGCGCGACGGAAAAAAGCTTCGCGACGACTTCGGCCAGCGAGATTTCCGCCAGCGGGCGGGTGAAGTACGGCTCGCACACGGTGCGCACCGCGGCTTCGAGTTCGTCCACGCGCGCGCTGGCTGGAATCCAGCCGGCGGCAATGTGCAGTTGCGCGATGCGCCGGTAGTCGCGCTCGAACATCGCCATGAAATTCTCGGCGAGCCAGAACTGGTCGCGCTCGGGCAGCGAACCCATGATGCCGAAATCCAGCGCGATGAAGCGCGGATTCTCGCGGCGCGTGGCGTCCACCCAGATGTTGCCGGGATGCGCGTCGGCGTGGAAGAAATTGTCGCGGAACACCTGGGTGTAGAACAGGCGCACGCCTTTTTCGGCGAGCGCGACGCGGTCGATGCCGGCGGCGTCGAGCGCAGCCAGGTTGTCGACCGGAATGCCGCGCACGCGCTCGAGCGTGAGCACCGATTCCTTCGACAGCGGCCAGAACACCTCGGGCACGACGAGATCGTCACCAGCGGTAAAATTGCGCCGCAGCAACGACGCATTCGCGCCTTCGCGCTGCAAGTCGAGCTCGTTGGTCAGCGTGGTTTCGATTTCGGCGACGATGTCGCGCGGACGAATCTTGTCGGCGGCCGGATGCCAGCGCTGCGCCAGTTCGCCGAGCGCGCGCAGCAGCGCGACGTCGGCGGCGATCTTGCCGTGGATGCCGGGGCGCAGCACTTTCACGACCGCGTCACTGCCGTCCGGCAACTGCGCGGCGTGGACTTGCGCGATCGAGGCCGAAGCGAGCGGTGTCTCGTCGAAGGACTTGTACAAGGTTGCCACCGGCGCGCCGAGCGCGGCTTCGATCGCCGCGCGCGCGATGCTGCCCGGAAATGGCGGCACGCGATCCTGCAGCATCGCCAACTCGACGGCGATGTCGTCGGGTAGCAGGTCGCGGCGCGTGGACATGATCTGCCCGGCCTTGACGAAAATCGGCCCGAGTTCGATCAGCGCCTCGCGCAGGCGCGCACCGCGCGCGAGATTTGCGATGTTTGCGCGCGGACGCGGCAGCAGCGGCCGCAGCCAGCGCAGCGGACGGAACAGGTGCGTGCTTTCGACCAGATCGTCCAACCGGTAACGCACCAGCGTGGCGGCGATGCGCAGCAGACGCGGGACTTGCCACAACGGGGTCAAGTTCGGGCTCCGATGCGGCCGATGCGCGCTTCGAGCCGTTCGGCGCGCTCGCGCAGGGCATCGACGTCGTCGAGGAATGTCTCCATTTCCGCCGGGGCGATCAGATCGCGGCTTTCCTCGCGCAGGAATTCGGCGGTGTCCTGCGCCAGCGCCTGCGCGCTTTCGCGCGCAAAGGCGAACGCGCCGCTGAACGCGCGGGCCAGCGCGACACCAGCGACATCACCGAAAGTCCTGGCAAAGGCTTCCTCGAAATCCGGACGATATTCGCGCGCGATCTTCTCCAGCGTGCGCGCGAGCTGGGCGTCGCCGGAGATCTCCACCTTGCCGGGCGGCAACGGCGTGTCTTCGCCGCGGCGCAAGGCGAAGGCGAGCAGGCTCGCCGGCGCGGCGCGCACGTTCAGGTCGGATGCCGATTCCCAATGCGGACCGACGCGCAATTTGCCGTCGCGCACCGCCATCGCGAGCGCCAGGTTCATGCCCCGCAGTTCGACGCCGACGCGCCGTCCTTCGAGCGGCGCCAGCGTCGTGCCGATTTCCGGATCGAGCGCGAGCGCGCGATTCAACGCGCCTTCGAGCAGGGTGCCGAGGTGGACAAGCAGGGGATTGGGTTGGCGCGCGGCGTCGGACACGCCGCAGATTCTATCCGGTTGTGCGCTATCCGGTCTCGCGCTTGGCAAGGCGATCGCGGGTCAACTGCTGCGCCACCCGCGCCATGCCTTCGGCCATGCTCACGCGCGGCGCGTAACCCAGGTCGCGGCGCGCGGCGGAAATGTCGAACCACAGCGCGGTGGACAGGCGATCGACGACGAAGCGGGTCAGGGGCGGCGTCTTCTGGATGCGCAGGGTGCCGTAGATGCCTTCGAAGGCATTGGCCAGAAAGCGCATCGGCGCTTCCGGCAGGCGCCGCGTTTCCGGCGGGAAGCCGCCGGCATTGAGCCAGCCGTTGATCAGGTCTTCGTTGAAAACCGGCTCGCCCTGGCTGATGAAGTAGACCTTTCCCGCCACGGCCGAACCCGGCGCGAGCCGGTCCAGCGCCAGCACGTGCGCTTCGGCGGCGTTGTCGATGTAGACGGTATCGATCTTCTTCGGCGTCTTGCCGATGAAACGCAATTTGCCGGCACGGGCCTTGGCCAGCACGAGCGGCAGGAAGGTGGGATCATCCGGCCCCCACACGATCTGCGGACGCAGCACGACGGTGGCGAGTTGCGGCGAATTCGCCGCGAGCACGCGTTGTTCGGCCAGCGCCGTGGTGTGTGCGTAGGCGTTCATGAACGGCTGCGCATAGGGCGCGGATTCGGTGATGCCTTCCTGATCGGTGCCGTTCTGCACCACGCTCGGGCTTGAGGTGAACACCAGCCGGCCGATCTCGTTCAGTTCGCAGGCGGCAAGCACGTTGTCGGTGCCGCGGACGTTGGTTTCGTAAAACTCCTCGAGCGGACCCCACGGCGCCATCTTGGCCGCGCAGTGCACGATGGCGTCGACGCCTTTGCTCGCCTCGAGCACGTTGTCGAGGCCGGCGACGTCGCCCAGGCGCTGCTCGATGCCGAGCGCATCCAGCGCCGGATGCCGATTGCGGCTGAGCGTGCGCAGGGTGTGCCCGGCCGCGGCGAGCTGCTTGCAGATCGCGCTGCCCAAGAAGCCACCACCGCCAGTTACAAGAATTTTCATGCGCGCGATTGTAGCGATTCCTTTGGCGCCGGGCGTGATCCATCTCGCAGCGCGCTAAACTGGCCTCGTCAGGAGTAAAATCATGCAACGCATCCTCGTCACCGGCACCAACCGCGGCCTCGGGCTCGAATTCGTCCGCCAGCTGCTCGAGCGCGGCGACCGCGTGATCGCCACCTGCCGTCACCCCGGCAAGACGCTGGCACTGACCGAACTCGCTGCCGCGCATCCGGGACACCTGCATGTGCTGCCGCTGGACCTTGCCAGCGAGCGCTCGATCGCCGAATGCGTGCGCGAAGCGACAGCGCTCACCGATGCACTGGACGCACTGATCAACAACGCCGGCATGCTGGTATCCGGCGAGCGCTTCGGCGCAATCGCGCACAAGGCGCTGGTCGACAGCTTCGCCGCGAACGTGGCCGGCCCGGTGCTGCTCACGCAGGCGCTGACGCCGTTGCTGGAAAAAGGCCGGAATCCGCGCGTGATGAACCTGTCTTCGCGGCTCGGCTCGCT
>DASTAL010000448.1:0-2353 GCA_035712685.1 Rudaea sp.
GAGATCGTTGGCCAGCGCGCTGTTGCGCGGGTCCTGCGCCAGCGCCTGCTGCAACGAGGCGATGGCGGCGTCGAAGCGGCCCTCGCGACGTTCGACATAACCGCGCGCGGTCAGGGCGTCGGCGTCGTTGGGCCGCAGCGCGAGCGCCTCGTCGAACGCCTTGCGCGCAGCCGCGTAATCGCCGCGGCCGTAGTATTCGCTGTAGCCGATGGCCACATGCGCTTGGGCAAGGTCCGGCGCCAGCCGCAGCGCCTGTTCCGCATCGGCACGCGCCAGCGCCGTGAGCTGCTTGACGTCCAGTCCGCCGCCGCCGTTGAGCCACGCCAGCTCACTTTCCACGTACGACAGCCGCGCCAGCGCGAGCGCAAAACGCGCGTCTTCCGCGATCGCCTGCCGATACAGCGGCAAGGCAGCCTTCAGGCTGGCCGTGTCGCTGTCCACCTTGCCGCGGTTGGCCTGGTACTCGGCGCGCAAGAACAGGTCGAGGGCGGCGCGGTTCGTGGTTGGCAGCGCGGCCAGGCTCGCCGACTCGGCGGGCGACAACCGCGCCTTGAGCGCATCGGCCACCTTCTGCGCCACTTCGCCTTCCACGCCGAACAGGTTGTCCAGGGTGCGCGTGTAATCCTGTGCCCACAGGTGCGTGGTACTGCGCGTATCGATCAACTGCACGTTGATCAGCACCTGGTCGCCCGCACGCTGGATGCTGCCTTCCAGAATGGTTGCGACGCCCAACTGTTGGCCGATGGTTTTCAGGTCCGTCGGTCGCGCACCGTATTTTTCGGTCGAAGCGCGGGCAATGACCTTGAGGTCGCCGATGCCTGCCAGTTTTGTCAGGATCAGGTCCTGCATTCCCGCGACGAAGTAGGTGTTGCCCTTGTCGTCGGACAGGTTTTCGAATGGCAGCACCGCAATGGACTTGTCGGGAATCGCGGTTTCCGCGACGGCGGGTGCAGGCGCACCACCCGGCGCCGGCGCAATGCGCCACAGCACGCCGCCGCCGACCGCGAGCAGCAGTGAAAGAATCAGCAGTTCCGTGCCGGTCACGCGCTGTGCCCCGCGTTCGCCGTGGTACCAGGCGAGCACGAGGGCGACGAAGAACCCGACGCCCAAGGCCACGGTGATGCCGCGGCGCAGGTCTTCGGCCCAGCCGAACTGCTGGCCGACGATGTCGAGTGCCTGCAGCAGCGCGAACGCGGCCGCGAGGTAAGCCAGCGCCCACTGCACGATCTTGCGGTTCTTCAGGCGCTGCAGGAACGGCGTGCGCAGGCGCTGCGTGAACGTGCCGGTCGGCACGTCGAACAGCGGCAATTCCGGCGTATGGCGCACGTGCACGGACAGCGCCTCGTCCGCGCCGATCGCGAAATGCCGCACCAGGTCGTCGATCAATTCGCGGCAATCGGCATAGCGCTGCGCCGGATCCTTGGCCGTCATCTTGCCCAGGATGCGCGCGAGTTCTTCATCGACGTCCGGATTGATCGCGCGGATGTCGGGCAACGGCGTTTGCGCCACCTCGCGCATCAGCGCCAACGGCGACGTGCTCTTGTACGGCAGGTGTCCGGCCAGGCATTCGAACAGGACGATGCCGAGTGCGAAGACGTCGGTGCGTGCGTCGGACACCGTGCCGTCGTCGTAGCGCTCCGGCGCGAGATAACCGGGCGTGCCGAGAAACGCACCGGTCGTGGTCAGGCGCGATGCGCCGTCCTGGGTGGATTGGGCGATGCCGAAATCCGAGACTTTCACGACGCCGGCGGTGGAGATCAGGATGTTGCCGGGCTTGATGTCGCGATGGATGAGTCCCTTAGCGTGCGCGCAGGCGAGGCCGCGCGCGGCCTGCACGACGAGGCGCGCCGCTTGTTCGGGGGCGAGGTGCTTCTCGCGCTTGAGCAGTGCGTCCAGCGACACGCCGTCGACGAATTCCATCGCAAAATACGGCAGTCCGTTCTCGCTGCCGATCGCGTAGACGTGCACGACGTGGGCATCTTCCAGTGCGGCGACCGCGCGCGCCTCGCGCTGGAAGCGCTCGACCACGCGCGCATCGTGGGCCAACCCTTCGCCGAGCACCTTGATCGCTACGAAGCGCTCCAGCGCCGCATCGCGGGCCTTGAACACCACGCCCATGCCGCCGCGGCCGAGTTCGGACACGAGCTGGTACTGGCCGAATGCGGTTTTCATGCCGTCGTTCCGGTTCTCGTCCGTGAATATCGCCCCGGCCGATGGTACCCCGCGCGTCGGACAAAGGTAAGCGCCGACACGCGCGCGTCTTGGGCGATCGGCCGCGCACCGTTACAATCGCGCCTTCGTCTCTCGATCCAGCCCTGCGCCCGCGCGGGCGCAAGGCAATCCCCATGGAAAA
>DASTAL010000449.1:0-4250 GCA_035712685.1 Rudaea sp.
GGCGGCGTCGCCGCGCACTGGCGGTACAAGGAAGGCGGCGGCGCCGACGCCGAGTTCGAGCGCAAGATCGCCTGGATGCGGCAACTGCTCGAAGCCAAGGGCGATGCCGACGACGACGGCGCGCTGCTCGCCGGCTTCCGCACCGACATCCTCGAGGATCGCGTCTACCTGCTGACGCCGCAAGGCCAGGTGCTGGACCTTCCGAGCGGCGCGACCGTGCTCGATTTCGCCTACCACGTGCACACCGACGTCGGCCATCGCTGCCGCGGCGCCAAGGTCAATGGCCGCATCGTGCCGCTGAGTTTCCAGCCGGTCAGCGGCGATCGCGTGGAGATCCTCACCGGCAAGGCCATCGAGCCGCGCCGCGACTGGCTCTCCGCGCAGCATGGATTCCTCAACACCCATCGCGCCCAGCAGAAAGTGCGCGCCTGGTTCCGGCACTCCGACCTTGCCGCGAACCTGGCGGCCGGGCGTGCGATCCTCGACAAGGAACTCAAGCGTCTCGCGCTGGGCAACGCGGATCCGGAGTCGTTGCCGCAGAAGTTCCAGCTCAAGACGCAGGAGGATTTCCTCGTCGCGCTGGCCCTGGGCGAAATCACCGCGGGGCAGGTCGCGCGCGCCCTGCACGAAACGCATGCGGCGCCGACGGCGCCCGTGCCGGCGCCGCCGCGCGCACCCAAGCGCGGCAAGGACGCCGTCGTCATCGAAGGCGTCGGCAACCTGCTCACCGCGCTCGCGCGCTGTTGCCAACCGCTGCCGGGCGACGCGATCGCCGGCTACATCACGCGCGGCAAGGGCGTGTCCATCCATCGCGCCGACTGCGCCAGCCTCGCGCGCCTGCGCGCGCGCGACCCGGCGCGTGCGATCGAGGTCGAATGGGGCGGCGGTCGTACCCAGTCCTACGATGTCGACGTGCTGGTGCGCGGCTACGACCGCAAGTGGCTGCACAAGGACGTGACCAATGTCATCGCTGCGGCGAACGTGCACCTGATCGCCGTCAACACGCGCGTGGATGCGGCCGCGGGCCTGGCGACCATGAACTTCGCTGTGCGCGTGACCGATTTCGAGCAGCTGTCGATGTTGCTCGCGCGCCTGGCGGCCGTGCCCAATGTCATCGAGGCACGGCGCCTGGCCTAGGCATGGCGTGCCGCGCAGGGCACGACGTGTCGCAAAAGTCCGCCGCAAGGCGTTCCTCGAGCCAAGACCCCGACACGAGGCTCGCCATGCGTCATCATCCGGGCACGGTTCTGCCCAAACCGTCCGCATTGTCCGCAGCCATCGCGCTGCTGCTCGTCGCGCCCGCGGCCAGTGCATTGCCTGCCGCGGCCGCGGTGACGGCGGGAATCCAGGTAGCCTCGCACCTCGCCGCGATGACGGCATCGGCCACGACGCGACAGGTCACGAGCTGCGCCGACGACGGGTCCGCCGGCACGTTGCGCGCCGTGATCGCACTGGCGGGAAGCGGCGATACCATCGACCTGAGCGGCTTGCCGGGCATCGATCCTGCTTGCACCAACAGCACCATCACGCTCAGCCAGGGCGAAATCGCCATCGCGCACAACCTGAGTCTGCAAGGCCCCGGTGCGGACAAGCTCACGATCGCCGCCGGCGGATCCAATCGCGTCCTTTACAGCACCAGCACGGATGCTCCATCGGGTTATCTGAGCGTCAGCGCGTTGACGATCAGCGGCGGCAAGGCACTGGACGGTCGCGGCGGCTGCATTTACGCCAAGCAGGAAGCCATCCTCGACCACGCCACCGTGACCGGCTGCGACGCTTACAGCTCTGGCGGCGGCAAATATCCCATCGCGGCGGGTGGCGGAATCTTTGCTGGAACGGTGACGCTCACGAACGGCAGCCAGGTGTCGCGCAACACCGCGACGGGCGTCGATTTCACGGTGCACACGTTCGGAGCCGGCGTGTTTGCGAACTCCCAGCTCACCTGCACCGACAGCACGCTCAGCGGCAACGTCACCTTGCTGCGCGGCGGCGGCGCGGCGTCCGCCGGATCGACGTCGATCACCCGCTGCACGATCGATTCCAACATGGCAGGCTACGGAGCCGGCTTGTACCAATTCGGTACGTCGGGCACGGTCGCCATCCACGAGAGCACGATTTCCGGCAATCAGGGCGGCAAGGGCGGCGGCATCTACAGCAAGGCGTCGCTGACGATAGACAACAGCACGGTCGCATTCAATTCGGGCATAGCGAGTAACGGCGGCGGCATTCATTCCGCCGCAAACATTATTGCGACCAGTTCGATTTTCGCGCGCAACACCAACTCGAACGGCGTGAATCCGGATATCGTGCTCGCCAGCGGCAAGACGCTCACCGGTTCCGGCAACCTGGTGATGTCGATCAACAACCTGCCGCTGCCCGGCGTGATTGCGACTTCACTCGATCCGCGGCTGGCGCCGCTCGGCAATCATGGCGGACCGACGCGAACGCACGCGCTGCTGGCGGGAAGTGCGGCGATCGACGCCGGCGGCAACCCGCTGGCCGACGCTTCGGATCAGCGCGGTGCCGGCTTCGCGCGCGAGGCGCCTGCGGGCAAGCCGGACATCGGCGCCTACGAACGCCAGCCCGGCGAGGACGAGATCTTCGGCAACGGGTTCGATTGAGCGGACGACTGCGCCGGATCCGCGGTTTGCCTTGAATTTCGCGGGTTTGCGGCCCCCGGCATGCTATGCTTCGCGCCGGATTCCGGCGAGAACGGATCGCCACGTGATCGAAATTCCCGGCTATAAAATCCTGCGCCAGCTCGGCCGTGGCGGCATGGCCACGGTGTACCTGGCGATGCAGGAATCGGTGCAGCGCGAAGTCGCGCTCAAGGTAATGTCGCCGAGCCTGCTTGCCGATCCGGATTTCGGCGAACGCTTCCTGCGCGAAGCGCGCATCGCGGCCAAGCTGCACCACCGCAACGTGGTCGGCGTGCACGACGTCGGCCGCACCGGCGAATACCACTACATCGCGATGGAATACCTTGGCGGCGGCGCCGTGCTGGCCAAGGACGGTACGCCGCGGCCGGTCGGTTTCGCCCTGCGCGTCACGCGCGAGATCGCCACGGCGCTCAACTACGCGCACGCCAAGGGTTTCGTGCACCGCGACGTCAAGCCCGACAACATCCTGCTGCGCGAGGACGGCAGCGCGGCGCTGACCGATTTCGGCATCGCCCGCGCCAGCGATTCGGCCACGCACATGACCCGCACCGGCACGGTGATCGGCACGCCGCACTACATGAGTCCGGAGCAGGCACGCGGGCGTCCGCTCGATGGCCGCGCCGATCTGTACAGCCTCGGCGTCGTGCTCTACGAATTGCTGACCGGTCGCGTGCCGTTCCACGCCGACGATTCGCTCGCCGTCGGCATCATGCACATCACCCAGCCGATACCGATCCTGCCCGAGCGCCTGTACGCGCTGCAGCCGTTGCTCAACCGCCTGCTCGCCAAGCAGCCGGAAGATCGCTTCCAGGACGGTGCCGCGGTCGCCGACGCGATCGAGCAGATCGAGTTGGCGATCGCACGCGGCGAGCATCCGGAACTGGCCGATTCCTCCACCCCGCTGCCGCGTCGCACGAGCGGCGACGAAGCCGCCACGCGCGCGATTCCGGCCACGCCGCCGGCCGGTGCACGCCATCGCGCCGAACCGAGCCTGGGCCGGCTCGACGACATCGCCAACGCGCCGATGCATCGACCGCCGCCGCATCGTGCGGCTACGCCCGAGCGCGGGCGCCGGCGCTGGATTTTCGCCGCGATTGCCGTCGTCCTCGTTGCCGTGCTGGCGCTCTGGTTTTTCCAGAATCGCCTGCGCGGACTGCTGCCGAACACCGAACTCAACACGTTGATCGCGCGCGGCGACAAGGCGCTGGCCGAAGGCAACCTGGTCGGCAACCACAACGACAGCGCGCGCGAACTTTTCCAGGCCGCGCGCACGCTGGATCCGGACAACGACGCTGCGCGCACCGGCCTGAACAAGGTTGGCGAGCGCCTGATCGAAGCCGCACGCGCGGCGCTCACGCGCAACGATTTTTCCACCGCGCAGTCGGACCTGGAGCAGGCCAACGAGGTGCTTGGCGGCGGCAAGGAAGTCGAGGATCTCAAGGCCGCCCTGCATGCCGCGCAGACGCGCAACACCGCCAGCGCGAGCCTGCTCGCCAAGGCCGACGCCGCACTCGCGGCCGGCAAACTCGTCGGCAGCGGCAGCGCTGCCGAAACCTACCAGCGCGTGCTCGATGCCGACATGACGAACGG
>DASTAL010000450.1:0-2765 GCA_035712685.1 Rudaea sp.
TTGACTCAAGGGGGCCGAAAACGGATTCATCTTTCCAACGGCAAAGTTAGCACGCAGACGAATTCGTCGGTGCCATTGTCGATGGCGAGCGTTCCGCGCGAACGGAAATGGTACTCGATGCGGGCGCGGGTATTGTCCAGCGCCATGCCGTGGCGTGGTGCCGCGCGCGCGGCCGGCGGCGGTTGCGGATTGCGGATTTCCAGCACCACCGCGTCCGCTTCGCGGCGCCCGCGCACGCTCACCGTGCCGCCTGCGGGCAGTTGCTGGATGCCGTGGTAGATCGCGTTTTCCACCAGCGGTTGCAGCAGCAACGCCGGAATCGGCAGGTCCGCCGGCAGATCGTCCACGGCCA
The DNA here is from genome assembly GCA_035712685.1 of Rudaea sp. Taxonomy (GTDB): domain Bacteria; phylum Pseudomonadota; class Gammaproteobacteria; order Xanthomonadales; family Rhodanobacteraceae; genus Rudaea. The sequence continues at coordinate 353 of DASTAL010000450.1, forward strand.
TGTCCACGCGCAGGCGTTCGCCGAGGCGCAGTTTTTCGATGTCGAGGTATTGCCGCATCAGGTCGAGTTCGGCGCCGAGCGTGCTCAACGCCGCATCGCGGCCCAGCGCGGCGCGGAACAGGTCGGACAAATCCTCCACCGCGCGCTCGGCTTCGGCCGGGCGGCTGCGGATCAGGCTCGCGATGGTGTTCATGCTGTTGAAGAGGAAATGCGGGCGGATGCGCGCCTGCAGCGCCTCGAAGCGCGCCTTGGCCTCGGCGCGCACGCGCGCGCGCCATTGCTCGAGCACGTAGAAATAGCGCAACAACGCCGCCCCGAGCAGGGCGCATAGGGCCGCGCTGCGCCAGACAAAGCGGCCCTGGAATTGCGTCGGCAGGGTGAGGTTCAAGCCGAGCTGGTGATCGATCTCGAACACCAGCGCGCTGCCGATCACGGTGATCGCGAGCATGAGCGCGTAGGCCGCGAGCACGCCGAGCCAGGGCGAGAGCCTCTCCAGCTGCGGACGCAGCTTGCACAGGCACACCGCGCAGACCAGCGCCAGCCATTGCGCGAACACGCTGACCGTGGCCAGGCGCGGCAGCAGCGGGCGCATCTCGTCGCTCGGCGCGATTTCGGCGACGAGCACCAGCAGTTCGGCCACCACCATCACCGCGAACAACACCGGCAGGCTGCAGAAGTCGGGCAGCCAGTGCGGGCGTTCTTCGGTGTGATTCACTGCCGGCATGGATTTGTCGGGAAATTACAGGCCGTTCGTGTTGAGCGTAGCGGAGCGAAGCGCCGCGGAGTCGAAACACCCGAGTATGTTGGGCCCTTCGACTTCGCGCCTGCGGCGCTACGCTCAGGGCGAACGGAACCCTGAAATGCTCTCATGCCAGCCGCGATCCAAGCCATGTGCGCAGATCCGCAATCTCCTCCATGCATACCTGATGCGCCATCGGGTAGGCGTGCCACGCGACCGCGTAGCCGCGCTGGACGAGATAATCGCGGCTCATCTCGCCAAGCGCGTGCGAAATCGTCGGATCGAGCATGCCGTGGGCCATGAAGATCGGCGTGGCGTGGTTCGCCGTGCTCGCTTCGGCGTCGGTTTTTTCCGCCATCGGCAAATAGGTCGACAGCGCGACGATGCCGCCGAGGCGCTGCGCATGGCGGATGCCGCCGGCGAGCACGATCGCCCCGCCCTGCGAGAAGCCGGCGAGGAAGATGTTCTCGCCGGGAATACCGCGCGCGATTTCGCGTTCGATCAGTTCTTCGAGCAGGACGATCGAGGAACGGATGCCCGTCTCGTCCTGGCGCTGGGCGATTTCCTGGCCGGAAATGTCGTACCAGGCGCGCATCGCCATGCCGCCGTTGATCGTGATCGGGCGCACCGGCGCATGCGGAAACACGAAGCGCAACGGCGGCCATTTCGGATCGACCAGTTCCGGCACGATCGGCAGGAAATCGTTGCCGTCGGCGCCCAGGCCATGCAACCAGATCACGGCATGACGCGGGTTCGGCCCGGTGGTCTTTTCGATGCAGGGCAGGGGCATGGCGGATCCTTGGCGGCGGCGCGAGCATGGTGCCGGATTTGGCCCCCATCTGCCAGCGCGCCATGACTTGTGGCGGCTTGCGATGCCGCGTCCAGCCGCTATGCTGCGCGTTTGGGTTTCGAGGAAACGCCCGTGTCCCGCATCGCCGCCATTGCCGTCTTTTCACTCATCACCTCAGCCGCCGCGTTCGCGCAGACCCCGCCGGCCACGCAGGCGCGTCTCACGCTCGAGCAAATCATGGCCGATCCCGACTGGATCGCCGGGCAGATCCAGGTACCCGAGGAATTCGAGGAAGGCGGCGGTGCGCCGTACTTCAGCATCGACGGCGAATCGGTGTACTACAAACTCAAGCGCAACGGCTCGCCGGTGTTCGACCTGCGCCGCATCGATCTCGCCGGCGGCAAGGACAGCCTCATCGACGCGGCGGCAATGGCGAGCGCAGACGGCAATCACGCCGTATACGACGCGGCAAACACGCATGCGGCCTTCGTGCGCAACGGCGACGTATTCCTGCGCGACCTGCGCAGCGGCGCGACGACGCAGGTGACGCGCGACGGCGAGCGCCAGGGCGACCTGCAATTCTCCGCCGACGGCCGCCTGCTCAGTTACCACCGCGGCGACGACTGGTTCGTGCACGACATGGCGAGCGGCACGACCGCGCCGGCGGCGATCCTGAAGACCGAAAACGACCCGGATGCCGCGCCCAAGGATGACGTGCTGCGCGCCGAACAGCTGCGCCTGTTCACGACGCTGCAGAAAATGGACAAGGACAAGAAGGAAACGCGCGAACACGCGCAGGCCATGCAGCGCGGCGACGCGAGCCGCGCGCCGCTGCCGTTTTACCTCAGCGACAAGGTCAAGCTCGTCGATTCCGAACTTTCGCC
>DASTAL010000451.1:0-2141 GCA_035712685.1 Rudaea sp.
TGCAGGTGCTCGTCGAACAGGGCAAAGCGATGCCGGCCTTCACCCTTGGCGCGATACATCGCAACGTCCGCGTCGCGCAGCAGTTCTTCCGCCTTGCGGTAGCGCGATGAAGCCATGGCGATGCCGATGCTGGTGGAACTGAAAACTTCCTTGCCGCCCAATCGGATCGGCTCGTTGAGCGCATCGATGACGCGCTGCGCCAGCGCGCAGGCATCGTCCGCATTCTCGATGTCATTTAGAAGGATCGCGAATTCGTCACCACCCAGGCGCGCCACGAGGTCACGCGGTTCCAGGCACGCCGCGATGCGCGCGCCGACTTCGTTGAGCAACTCGTCGCCGATGAGATGCCCGACCGAATCATTGATTACCTTGAAACGGTCCAGATCGAGGAACAGCACCGCGAAACGGTGGCGCGCATCGCGCGTGAAATCCGCGAGCGCCTGGGTCAGGCGCTGCAGGAGGAAATTGCGGTTCGGCAACCCGGTCAACGCATCGTGCAGGGTTTCGTGCTTGAGTTGGCGCTCCATGCGCTCGCGCACGGCGATGTGTTCGCGCAGCTCGAGGTTGGCCGCGGCCAGTTCGCTGGTACGCTCGATCACGCGCTGCTCGAGTTCCGCGTTGGCAAGCTTGAGCGATTCGGCGCTGCGTTTGCGCTCGAGCGCATTCGCGATGTGGTACGAAACGAATGTGAGCAGTTCCTGATCGCGCGGCGTGTAGCGATGCTCTTCCGAGTGGCTCTGCACGGCGAGCACGCCGACCGCGCGATCGCCGCAAATCAGCGGCACGCCCAGCCAACTGCGCGAACGCGTGCCGATCGGCTGTGCCGCGCCGGTCGCGTACAGGCGTTCTAGACCGGCACTGTCGGCAAGCAGCACGCTGCGCGTGTTGAGCACGTATTCGGTCAGGCCGGTGCCGAGTTTGCGTGGCTCGCGCTTGAGGTCGCGCTCGTCCACGGAGTACGGAAACACGAGCTGTTGGCCATCCTCGCTGAGCAGGGCAATGTAGAAATTGCGCGCATACAACAGGCCGCCGACGGCGCGATGCACGGCCGCGTAGAATTCTTCGAGGCTTTCGCTGCTGTTGGCGAGCTCGGCGATGCGAAACAATGCCGCCTGCAGGCGCTCGCCGCGCTGGCGCTCAAGCACCTGCTGCTGCAGCATGCGGTTGGCGTCGCGCAGCGCGTCGGTGCGTTCGGCCACGCGGCGTTCGAGTTCCTCATGAACGAAGCGCCGCTCGAGCGCGGTCTGGATGTGCTGCGCGACGTAGGTCAACAGCTCCTGGTCGCGCTCGGTATAGCGCGCGCTCTCGGTGTAGCTTTGCACCACCAGGCCGCCGTTGACCTTGCCCGATCGCAGCAGCGGCACGCCCATCCAGTCCACGCAGTCGGGACCAAAGCCGACCGTCGGCTTGCCGATCTGGGCGTCGATTTCCGCAACCGTGCCGCGCAAGGGTCGCCCGTCCTTGAGCAGGTGCCACGTAAGGCTGCCGGCGCGCGTGGCCATCGGCACCTCGTCCAGCGGACCGGGCCCATCGGCATCTTCGACATCGACGACGTAGGGAAAGCGCAATACGTCACGCGATTCGTCATACAAGACGATGTAGAAATTCTCGGCATACATCAGGCTGCCGACGATCGCGTGCAGCGCCTTGTAGACCTCGGGCAGGTCGAGGTCGGCGCTGGCCAGGTCCGCAATGGCGAACAGGGCGCGCTGGAGCCGTTCGGCCTGTTCCAGATCCGATGGCTGGGGCCCGGTGAATTTCAGCGTGGATACGTTCTGGCCCGCACCCGCGGGGATGCCCGCAGGCGAGGCCCCCGTGTTCGAAAGGCGTGAAGACAAGGCCACCTGACCCCAGACTGCAATGGCCGTAGTTTAACGATTTTTCCCAGCGCCGCGGTACAGCTGAACCTGTCGAAAGTAATTGTTAGTTTTCCGTGATTTGCGCTATACTTATGCCCAAGTGGCTTTGGGTGCGGAGCATGGAACTTCACCACGCGCCGTACGTTCACAGTTTCGCTTACACGACCGGATGACCATGCGTTTTGCCGCCGCCCTCTTCAGCGCCATGCTCACGCCCATGTTGGCGTTGGCGCAGTCGGCCGTGCCCGCACCGGGAAGCAACACCGCGGTCGTCATCCAGCC
>DASTAL010000452.1:0-1239 GCA_035712685.1 Rudaea sp.
TTTCATGGAGCAATGCGAGCGCGCCGGCGGTTGGCCGGTGTTCTACCAGGTCAGTCCGGCCGATCTCGACCTGTATCTCGAAGTCGGCATGAATCTGTTGAAGATCGGCGAGGAAGCGCGCGTGCCGCTCGCGGATTTCAATCTTGACGGCAAGTCGAAGAAGACCTTGCGCGGCACGCTCAACAAACTCGAACGCGAAGGGCTGCGGCTCGAAGTCATACCGGCGCACGCGGTGCCGCCGCTGATGCCGCGTCTCAAGGAAATTTCGGATGCGTGGCTCGCCGACAAGCACGCGCGTGAGAAGCGTTTCTCGCTCGGCGCGTTCGATCCGCGCTATCTGGAACGCACGCCGATGGCGCTGGTCTGGCAGGGCGAACGGTTGCTCGCCTTCGCCAATCTGTTCCTGACCGGGAACAAGGAAGAAGCTTCGCTGGACCTGATGCGCTTCGCGCCCGACAGTCCGTCCGGCAGCATGGATTTCCTGTTGATCGCGCTGATGCGCTGGGCGCGGCAGGAAGGCTACCGCTGGTTCAATCTCGGCATGGCGCCGATGGCCGGCATGACCAATCGCCGGTTGGCGCCGCTGTGGAATCGTTTCGGCGCGCTGGTGTTCGGGCGCGGCGAACGTTTCTACAATTTCCAGGGCCTGAAGCGCTACAAGGACAAGTTCGACCCCGAATGGGAGCCGCGCTACATGGCCGTTCCGGGAGGCATCGCGCTGCCGATGATCCTTGCGAACGTGGCCAGCCTGATCTCGGGCGGCCTCACCGGGGTGGTGCGCCGATGAGCCTGTCGAAGCGAGGTCAGTGGATCATGGGATCAGCCGTGGGTGCGTGCGTGTTGGGGTTTGCGCTGTTCTGGAATCCGTTCGCGCGGCCCAGTCTGGAACACTCCATCGTGGTGGTCCAACCTGCGCCGGGCGTGCAGGCACCCGCCGGCAAGGGCGACGTGTTGACGATCCTGTATTCCGGCGACGGCGGCTGGGCCGATCTCGACAAACAGCTCGGCACGGCGTTCGCGGCGCGCGGCATTCCGGTGCTGGGCGTCAACAGCTTCAAGTACTTCTGGCGCAGCCGTTCGCCCGACGTCGCGGCGCAGCAGCTCGATGCCCTGATCACCGACTCGCTGGCGAAATGGCACAAGCAACGCGTGTGGCTGGTCGGGTTTTCGTTCGGTGCCGACGTGCTGCCGACGCTGATCGACAAATTGAGCCCGGCCGCGCGTTCGCGCATCACCCAA
>DASTAL010000453.1:0-3698 GCA_035712685.1 Rudaea sp.
CGGTCGCGGACACCGGCATGATGGCATCCGCCATGACCGCGCAACCGGAAATCGAATTGACGCCGACGCACGCCTGGCTGCGGCTGTTGCCACCGCCGCGGCGCATGCGCCCGCTGCTGCGTGCCATCCCGCCACGCTGGCGTGCGCACGCCGTCAGCGCGGTGCTCGGCCGCGCGCTGGCGCCGCTGGGTGCGGGCGATGCGCTCGCATTCATGCACGAACGCCGCCTCGGCATCGAAGTGGCGGATCTGGACCTGCGCTGGATATTCACGTGGGACGTCGGCGGCTTGCGCGTCTGCGATGCCCCCGCCGAGGCGACCGTGCGCGGCAGCCTGACCGATCTGCTGCTGCTCGCCAGCCGCCTGGAAGACGCCGACACATTGTTTTTCCAGCGCCGGCTGGAATTGAGCGGCGACACCGAACTCGGCTTGACCCTGCGCAACGTGCTCGATCGCCTGCCCTGGGAGGAGGTGCCGCTCGGCTTGCGCATCGCACTCAATCGCCTCGCGCGTTTCGCGCGCGCGGCACGGACGGCGCATCGCGCAACGGCATAGTGGGGACAGTGCTGCCTGGCCGCGTCCGGCGCCGCATGCTGGAATCGATTGGCGCGTGGCCACCTGTGCGACAATCGCCGTCCTTTCCCCCCGCCTGGTCCCTGATGCCCGCACCCAGTTCGCTCGACCACGACCAGCTGCTGGCTTGCGCCCGCGGCGAGCTGTTCGGCCCCGGCAACGCGCGTTTGCCGTCTCCGCCGATGCTTATGTTCGATCGCATAACGCATGTCGACGAGCACGGCGGCGCGCATGGCAAGGGCGTGTTGCGCGCCGAGCTCGACATCCGTCCCGACCTGTGGTTTTTCGGCTGTCACTTCGAAGGCGATCCGGTCATGCCCGGTTGCCTGGGTCTGGACGCGATGTGGCAGCTGGCCGGCTTCTTCCTGCCCTGGCTCGGCGAGGCCGGGCGAGGCCGCGCTCTCGGCGTGGGTGAGGTCAAGTTCAGCGGGCAGGTGCTGCCCACGGCGCGCCTCGTGCGTTACGAGATCGATGTCAGCCGGGTCATCCGCGGACGCCTGAAACTGGTCGTCGCCGATGGCCGCACGTTCGTGGACGATCGCCTGATCTACGCGGCCAGTGATTTGCGCGTGGGCCTGTTCCAATCCACGGAGAATCTCTGACATGCGCCGCGTCGTCGTCACCGGCATGGGCATTGCCTCATGCCTTGGCAGCGCGCTGGACACCGTCTCGCACGCGCTGCAGGAATTGAAGAGCGGCATCGTGGCGATGCCCGAATACGCCGCACGCGGCCTGCGCAGCCAGGTGGCGGGCGTGCCGCAACTCGATCTGGATGCCCTGATCGACCGCAAGCTGCGCCGTTTCATGGGCAATGCGGCAGCGTATGCCTACCTGTCGATGCGCGATGCCATCGCCGACGCCGGCCTCGCGCCGGAACAGGTGCGCCATCCGCGCACCGGCGTGATCGCGGGTTCCGGTGGCGGTTCGGCGCAATGGCAGATCGAAACCGGCGACTTGCTGCGCGCCAAGGGCGTGCGCAAGATCGGCCCGTTCATGGTACCGCGCACGATGTGCTCGACCGTATCGGCCACGCTCGCGACCGCGTTCGGCATCCTCGGCCTGAGCTATTCCATTGCCGCCGCCTGCGCCACCTCGGCGCACTGCATCGGCGCGGCGGCCGATCTGATCCGGCATGGCGCGCAGGACATCGTGTTCGCCGGCGGCGGTGAGGAGGAACATTGGGGCATGACCGCCCAGTTCGACGCGATGGGCGCGCTCTCCTCCGGCGCCAACCACACGCCGCAGCAGGCGTCGCGTCCCTACGACGTGGATCGCGACGGCTTCGTGATCGCCGCCGGCGGCGGCATCCTGGTGCTGGAAGACTACGAGCATGCGAAGGCGCGCGGCGCGCGCATCCACGCCGAACTCGTCGGTTACGGCGTCACCTCCGACGGCGCCGACATGGTGGCGCCATCGGGCGAGGGTGCGGTGCGCTGCATGCAGATGGCCATGACCGGCGTCGACGCTCCCATCGATTACCTCAACACCCACGGCACCGCGACGCCGCTGGGCGACATCGTGGAATTGAACGCCGTGCGCAAGGCTTTCGGCAGCGACGTGCCGCCCTTGTCTTCCACCAAGGCGCTCACCGGCCACTCGCTCGGCGCGGCCAGCGTGCACGAGGCCATCTACAGCCTGCTGATGATGCGCGATGGTTTCATGGCCGGCTCGGCCCACATCACCGGGCTGGACGAACATGCGCAGGGTTTTCCGATCCTGCGCGCGAGCCGCGAAGCAACCTTGCGCACGGTGATGTCGAACAGTTTCGGTTTCGGCGGCACCAACGCCAGCCTGGTGTTCGCGAGGGTCTGATCAGGCGCCGGGCAGGCTCATGCCCGCCTCGCCGTGCCAGTAGCCGTTGCGTGCGCCGATGCGCGGCGGCGGCTGCGCCGCCCGTCGCGCCTGGTCGAAATGCGCCACCACCTGCGCCATGCCTTCGTGCTGCGGATACAGGCGCAGCACGTCGACGCCGAGCTCGCGTAGTGCGGGCAATTCCGGGCCGAGGTCGGTGACTTCGTCGCCCTGGATCTGGATGCCGTTGATGCGCAGGAGCGGCGTGCCATCGCGAGTGGCGAGCGGCAGGCCATCCGGATAATCGATGCAGCGGAATCCACACTGGTCCTTGGCGACGTCGTGCGCACGCGCGGTGAAGCAGCGCGCCGACCAGGATAGGGGCAAGCGCCCGTAAGCGATCACTTCGAGTTCAGGCATGGCGCGGCCCCACGCTGCCATCGCGGCGCGCACATCGGCGATCAGGGTTTTGCCCTGCTCCACGCCGGGCACCCAACGGCGCAGGCCGTCGTCGCCGAGCATCGCCAGCGCCACGTGGTTGTAGATGTTGAGTGAAGGCCCGCCGACGAACGGCACGCGGCGCTCGCGGCACAGTTGCACGGCGGACAGATCATTCGCCTCGATCCAGAAATCGCCATTCTCTACCTGGCGTTTGAGTGCGCCGAGTTCGGATTCGGCCTCGATCAGGGCGAGCGAGGACAGCACGATCTGCTTGCCGCTGTCGGCCAGCTCCTGCGCGAGCGCGATCCAGTCGCCGGTTCCCAGTTCGCGGCGCTTGCTGCACACGGTTTCGCCGAGATAGATGATGTCCAGCGGCCAGCGCACGGCTTCGCGGTAGAACGCCAGCGCGCGCTCGCGCGGCCAGAAGTATTGCGGGGGACCGAGGCTGAGTTTCATCGCGATCCTTCAATGCCAGTGGCGGTGATACGGGCCGAGCGTGGTCTGGTGGCCCTCGGCGTGCCCGGTCAGCGCGGACTGCCATCCCGGCTGCACGCTCCAGTCCTCGGGCGCGGCGCGATAGCGGTCCAGCGCCTCGCGCCAGGTGCGCGTGACCGAGGCGACATAGGCGGCGCCGCGCTGGCGGCCTTCGATCTTGAGCGCGGCGACGCCGGCCTGGGCGAGGCGTGGCAACAGCTCCAGCGTGTTCAGGCTGGTCGGTTCCTCCAGCGCATGGAAAATCTCGCCGCGCACATCGAAACGGCCCTTGCACACGGTCGGATAACCGGCCGGCTCGGCCGGATCGAAGCGGTCGATCAGCACGCCGTTCAAATGCACGCTGCGGCGCCCGTCGGGCTGTTCATCCCAGCGCACGAACTTCGCCGGCGAACACACGCC
>DASTAL010000454.1:0-2915 GCA_035712685.1 Rudaea sp.
AAGGGCGGCCGCAGCAAGGGCAAGGCCCGACTGGCGCGCATCGAGGAACTGCAGTCGACCGATTACCAGAGGCGCAACGAGACGAACGAAATCTTCATTCCGCCCGGCGAGCGCCTCGGCGACAACGTGATCGAGTTCAAGGGCGTCTCCAAGTCCTTCGGCGACCGCCTGCTGATCGACGATTTGAGCTTCAAGGTTCCGCCGGGCGCCATCGTCGGCATCATCGGTCCGAACGGCGCGGGCAAATCCACGCTGTTCAAGATGATCACCGGCCAGGAAAAGCCGGACAAGGGCGAAATCATCGAAGGCCAGACCGTGAAGATCGCCTACGTCGACCAGAGTCGCGACAAGCTCGACGGCAAGCACAACGTCTTCCAGGAAATTTCCGGCGGCTCGGACATCCTCAACATCAACGGCATCGAGATCCAGTCGCGCGCCTACATCGGCCGCTTCAACTTCAAGGGCCAGGACCAGCAAAAGATCGTCGGCCAGCTCTCCGGCGGCGAACGCGGCCGCCTGCACCTGGCGAAGACGCTGCTGCAGGGCGGCAATGTGCTGTTGCTGGACGAACCATCGAACGACCTCGACATCGAAACCCTGCGCGCGCTCGAAGACGCGCTGCTGGAATTCCCCGGCAATGCGTTCGTGATCTCGCACGACCGCTGGTTCCTCGACCGCATCGCCACGCACATCCTCGCCTTCGAAGGCGATTCGCACGTCGAATTCTTCCCCGGCAACTACAAGGAGTACGAGGAAGACAAGAAGCGCCGCCTTGGCGAGGAAGCGGCCAAGCCGCACCGCATCAAGTACCGCAAGCTGGCGTAGCCGGATTCCAACCATGTGGCCGTTCCGTCGCGCTGACCCGTTGGCCGGGACTTCACAGCCGCTGCGGAACGATCCGTCGGTGCCGCTGGCATCGATCATGATCCGCAGCATGGATCGCAAGACCCTGCCGCGGGCGCTGCTTTCCGCGGCGCGGCAGACCTGGGGCAATGTCGAAATCGTGGTCGTGGCCGCTTGCGGCCACCAGCACAAGCCGATGCCCGACAATATCCTGGGTCGCCCCCTGCGCATGGTGTGGCCGGATGCGGGCCAGCGCCTGACCCGGCCATTGTCGGCGAACGCCGCGGTCGAGGCGGCACGCGGCGAGTGGATGGGGTTTCTCGACGACGACGACGAATTGTTGCCGGAGCACCTGACCACCTTGCTGAGCGCGCCGCGGCCCGGCCGCGAGCGGGTGATCTACGCCTCGGCGAGCGCGCGGGACAAGCGCGGCAAGGCGTTCACGCGCGTCGGCATGCCCGGCAATCATGCGCAACTGTATTTCCACAATCGCACCCTGCCCTGCGCGACGGTGTTCCACCGCAGCCTGATCGACGAGGGCCTGCGCTTCGATGCAGATTTCCCGAATTCAGAGGACCACGACTTCCAGATCGCCTGCGCCACGCGCACGGCATTCCTGTTCGTCGACGCGGTCGTCGCGATCTGGAATTCGGAACTCGGCACATCCGGCAGCGGTTTCGGTGCGAACGAGGACCGGCAGATGTTCAACGAGTCGGTCGCGCGCGTCCGTCGCAAGTGGCATGCCGCGCTCGAACGCTGGCTGGGCAAGCCCGACAACCTGCTCGAAGCCGGAAAGTTCTACCTGCAGGGCGGCGACCTGGGTCCCGCGCTCGAATGCTTGGAACGCGCGCTTGTCTTGCGGCCCGCCGACGGCAACGCCTTGAACCTGTGCGGCCTGGCGAATTTCCATGCCGGCAACATCGACCGCGCCGAAAAACTGCTGACCAAGGCGCAGAAACGGTTGCCGAAGCACAACGGCATACGCGAAAATCTCGCCATGGTACGCGCGCAACGCGGCGCGTCGCGATGACTGCGCCGGAGCGGCCGATGGACTTCATGACCAAGCTGCACGATTGCCGCGAACGCAATGCGTCCCTGGTTTGTGTCGGCCTCGATCCGGAACCGGCGAAATTCCCCACGCACCTGCATGGCAGACCCGATGCCGTCTTCGCGTTCTGCCGCGCCATCGTCGACGCGACGGCCGAACTCGTGTGCTGCTTCAAGCCGCAATTCGCGCACTTCGCCGCGCTGCGCGCGGAAGATGCGCTGGAACGCCTGATCGCGCATATCCACGCAACACATCCCGGCGTGCCGGTAATCCTGGATGCCAAGCGCGGCGACATCGGTTCCACCGCGCAGCATTACGCCGGCGAGGCGTTCGACCGCTACGGCGCGGATGCGGTGACGGCGAATCCGTATCTCGGCCGCGATTCCGTGCAGCCATTCCTGGATCGCGCCGACAAGGGCGTGATCGTGTTGTGCCGCACCTCCAATCCCGGCGCACGCGATTTGCAGGATCTCGTCGTGCCCGACAAGATCGGCGGCGGCAAGCCGCTGTACCAACATGTCGCCGAACTCGTTGCGCGCGACTGGAACGCAAACGGCAACTGTGCGCTCGTGGTCGGTGCGACGTACCCCGACGAACTGCGAGAAGTGCGCGCAATAGTCGGCGACATGCCGATCCTCGTTCCCGGCATCGGCGCGCAAGGGGGTGACGTGCAGGCGGTGTTGCGCAACGGCAAGAACGCGCAAGGCGCAGGGCTCATCATCAGCTCTTCGCGCGCCATCCTGTATGCCGGATCTGGCGAGGATTTCGCCCAGGCCGCGCGCGGCGAAGCGCGGAAACTGCGCGACGAGATCAACCGTTGGCGCTGAACCGCGCCTTCAGCCAGGTCCACGCATACAGCGGCGTCGACAGCGCGTAATGCGCACATAGTCCGCACCACGCGAGCGCGCCGACAAGCGGATTGCGTGCCGCCGGATCGAATTTCCGCAACCAGCGCCACATGCCGCGGTGCTTGTGGTACGCGACGAAGAACGGGCGCCTCCGGCTCGATGTGCCTTTCGCATGC
>DASTAL010000455.1:0-1697 GCA_035712685.1 Rudaea sp.
TGCTGCAGCGCGAGTTGCAGGAGCAGATCGCGCGCGTGTTCGGGCGTGCGCTCGCGATCCGGCAGGTCGACACCGGCTCCTGCAACGGCTGCGAACTGGAAATCCAGGCGCTGCACAACCCCTACTACAATCTCGAAGGCATGGGCATCCGCTTCGTCGCCAGTCCACGGCATGCCGACGCGCTGCTCGTGACCGGACCCGTGTCGCGGCACATGGCGCAGGCACTGCGCCGCACCTACGAGGCGACGCCGGAACCCAAGCTCGTGATCGCCGTCGGCGATTGCGGAGCGTGTGGCGGTGTGTTCGGCGAAAGCTACGCCAGCCTCGGTGCCGTCGCCAACGTGATACCGGTCGATGTCGCGATTCCCGGATGCCCGCCGACGCCGACGGCGCTGATGCAGGGCATACTCGCGGCGATCGGCAAAAGAGCTAGTTCCTGACCGGTCAGTCTTTTACCGGGAATGCCTGCGCGGCGGGCGTGGCGTCGCCGATGACATCCACGCCTTTCGGCGGCACGAAACGGAACGTGCCATCCGGCAGCTTCGGATTGCGCTGCCAATGCGCGAACGTGATCGTCGTGCGGTTGCCGAGGGAGTCCTCGAAATCCATGCGCGCAAGTCCGCTCGCATCGAAGCCGAGGTCGCACCAGGCGAACTGGGGTTCCTTGTCCTTCGATTTCAGGCGCAGCCACGTCAGGCCGTCGCGGGTGCCCTGCTCGTTCGTGGAAAAATCGCGGTCGAGCTGCGACAGATCCGTCAACACCGTGAGCGGACTGTGTGCTTCTTCGGTGCCCTGTGCGCGCACGGTGACCTGCTCCAGGTCCGGATCGTAGACCCATACCTTCTCGCCATCGGCAACGATCAACTGCTGGTAGGGCTTGGCTACATTCCAGCGAAACTGGCGCGGCGCCTTCAACGCGAGCGTGCCGGAACTGCCCTTGCCGGCGGCGCCGTTGGGATCGTATACCTGCTGCGCGAAGTCGGCCGAAATCGAGGAAATGCCTTTGGCAAAAGCATCCAGGCGCGCGCGCGCGGAGTCCGCGGCATTGGCGGCGAACGAAACGAGGGCAAGGCAAAGCAGGATCGTCGAACGCATGAGGGTTCCGGAAATTTTCACGTGGATTATCCGATACCGAATCTGAATCACGGATATCGAGCGCGCCCGGCAATTCAAAGCTCGGGCGGTGGCGGCGCGAGCACCTCGCGGTTGCCGTTGTGCTCGGGCGGGCTGACGATGCCGTCGGCTTCCATGCGCTCGATCAGGCGCGCGGCGCGGTTGTAGCCGATCTTCAGGCGCCGCTGCACGCCGGAAATCGAAGCGCGGCGGCTTTCGGTGACGATGGCGACAGCCTTGTCGTACAGCTCGTCGTAGTCGCCCTCGCCCTCCTCGGCATCCTCCGGCAGGCCGGATTCGCCAACGACGCGACCGTCGCCGAGCGACTGCACGTCGGCGAACACGTTTTCGATGTAATCGGGCTTGCCCTGGTTTCGCAGGTGCGCCACGACCTTGTGCACCTCGTCGTCGCCGACGAAGGCGCCATGCACGCGCTCGGGCGTGGCGGTGCCAGGCGGCAGGTAGAGCATGTCGCCGTGGCCAAGCAGGGTCTCGGCGCCGGACTGGTCGAGGATGGTGCGCGAATCGATCTTGCTCGAGACCTGGAACGCGATGCGCGTGGGGATGTTGGCCTTGATCAGGCC
>DASTAL010000456.1:0-1114 GCA_035712685.1 Rudaea sp.
ATCTCGACCATGCGTTCGAGCGCCTTGATGCGGCTTTGCGCCTGGCGCGCCTTGGTCGCCTTGGCGCGGAAACGGTCGACGAAGTGCTGCAGGTGCGCGCGTTCGCGTTGCTGCTTTTCGAAGGCGGCGGTTTGTTGCGTCAGTTGCTCGGCGCGCTTGCGCTCGTAGCCGGTCAGGTCGCCGGTGAACAGATCCGCGCGGCGCTCGGCAATGGCCAGCACATGGGTGACGACGGCATCGAGGAACTCGCGGTCGTGCGAGATCAGCAGCAAGGTGCCTGGATAGCGCGCCAGCCAGTCCTGCAGCCAGAGTACGGCATCCAGGTCGAGGTGATTGGTCGGCTCGTCGAGCAGGAGCAGGTCGGAGCGGCACATCAGCGCCTGCGCGAGGTTCAAACGCATGCGCCAGCCGCCGGAGAATTCCGCGACGCGGCGGTTCTCGTCGCCGGCGGCGAAGCCCAGGCCATGCAGCAGGGCGCCGGCGCGCGCAGGCGCCGCGTAGCCGCCAATCGTGTGCAGGCGTTCGTGCAGGTGGGCGATGCGCATGCCGTCGTGGGCGTCTTCGGCGGCGACCAGATCGCGTTCGATCGCGCGCAGTTCGGCATCGCCGTCCAGCACGTAGTCGAGCGCGGTGGATTCCAGCGCCGGGACTTCCTGGCGCACCCAGGCCATGGACCAGTTGGCCGGACGCTCGAAATGCCCGGCATCCGGCGCCAATTCACCGGCGACGAGGGCGAGCAGGCTGGATTTGCCGGCGCCATTGCGGCCGGTGATGCCCACGCGCCAGCCGGCGTGCAGGGCCAGGTCGACATTTTCGAGCAGGACCTGCGGCCCACGGCGCAGGGTGAGGTTATCGAAGCGAATCATCCGTGAATTTTAACGCATGGGCCGGGAACCCCGCCGGCCGGATGCAGTCCAAGCCGAACCCGTTTGCCTTCGGCAGTCCGGAACCGCACAATACGCGGCCCATTACGATTTTTCAGGCTTGCCGCGAGATCGGCAATACCATCCATCCAGGAGCACACATGACGAAGTTTTTGCGCAAGTCCCTGACCGCTGCGGCCGTCGCCGCGGCGCTCGCCGCCGGTTCTGCCGGCGCTGCCGACACCAAGCCG
>DASTAL010000457.1:0-1451 GCA_035712685.1 Rudaea sp.
TGATCGCAGACATCGTGCCCGAACCTGCGCCGCTGCACGAGTGGCTTCCCGAAGGCCTGTCGCCGCCGGAGGAAACCAGGGACAATCCCACACTCCGCAACACGAATACTGCCGATGCCGTCTGATCCCATTGCCGCCTGGCACCGGATCCTGGCCGCGCGCGATGCGCGAGGCCTCGATGCCTTGCTGGCCGACGACGTGATCTTCCACTCGCCGGTCGTGCACAAGCCGCAGGTCGGCAAGGCGATCACGACGATGTACCTCGCCGCCGCGTTCGCGGTGTTCGGCAACGAATCGTTCCGCTACGTGCGCGAAGTCCGTGCGGATCGCGATGCCGTGCTCGAATTCGAGCTCGAGATCGACGGCGTCGCGATCAACGGCGTCGACATGATCCAGTGGAACGAAGACGGAAGGATCACCGGATTCAAGGTCATGCTGCGTCCGCTCAAGGCCGTCAACCTGGTCCACGAAAAGATGGCCGCGATGCTGCAGGCGCGCCGCTGAGCGCGACTCGCGCGGCGGCCAGCACAACCCGCTTCAGCTGCCAGGAATGTCGCGCGCCGGCAGTTCGGCGCGAAAAATGTGACGCGCGCACTCCGTCCCGCGTGCGCGATGCCTCAGTGCATTCCGGCGAGCTTGTCTCGCGCCTTGGCCAAACCCTGGTCGGCTGCCTTCCGGTACCACTCGACGGCGCGCGCCTCGTCGCGCTCGACGCCGCGTCCTTCGGCGAAGGCATCGCCGATGCGGAACTGCGCCTCGGCGGATCCCTGCTCGGCCGCCTTCCGGTACCAGGCCACGGCTTCGCTGTCGTCCTTCGCAACTCCGAGGCCGTTGGCGTACAGGTTTCCGAGGTTGATTTCGGCGGCGACGAATCCCTGGTCCGCGGCTTTGCGGTACCAGTGCACGGCTTCGCCGAGATCCTGTTCGACGCCGTCGCCATGGGAATAGCTGTAACCGAGGTTGAACTGCGCCTTGGCGAACCCCTGGTCTGCCGCGCTCCGATACCACTTGATCGCCTGCGCCTTGTCCGTCTGCACCCCCTGCCCTTCGTCGTACACGAGCGCGAGGGTGAACTGCGCGCGCGCGACGCCGCGCTCGGCCGCCTTGCGCAGCCATTTCTCCGCTTCGCTGCCGTCCCTGTCTACGCCGCTGCCGGCGTAGTACATCTCGCCGAGTTGGGCCTGTGCAGTTGCATCGTCAGCCTCGGCGCGCTTTCGCAACTCCCTTATGTCCGCCGCATCGCGCGAGCTTGCGGGGCTGGAAAGGTGATGAATCCGCCAGCGCCCGTCTTCCTTGACGAACGTGAGCACCATCGCAGCGCGTCCACCGGCGCTGGTCACCGTGCCCTCCAGTTCGCCCGACTGCCCGACGATGCGCCGCTGCGGCCATTCCGCGCTCTCGAAGCCGCGCACTCCCGCATCGACAAGGAACTGGCGCAGCGCGCTCTCATC
>DASTAL010000458.1:0-4268 GCA_035712685.1 Rudaea sp.
GATGCCGCCGGGCGCCTATCTGCTGGCCAAGCTCGTCATGGCGATGCTGTGTGCGGCCATCATCTATCTCATGCTCGCCGCGATGGCGTACGCATTGGGCGGCGTGCGCCTGGCGCCTGGGCAATGGCTGGCGCTGGGCGCCGTTTCCGTCGGCGGTGCGCTGCCGATGTGCGCGCTGGGACTCATCATCGGCAGCCGCGCGAATGCATCGGCGGCACCGGCGTTCGTGAATCTGATCTATCTGCCGATGTCGTTCCTCTCGGGTTTGTGGATGCCGCTGTCGATGCTGCCGCATTTCCTGCAGCAGATTGCGCCGCTGTGGCCTGCATGGCACCTGGGACAACTCGCGCTGATGGCGTCCGCACAGCCTGCGACGGGCAGCGTGGCTGGGCACCTGCTATGGCTGGCGGCGTTCACCGCGATCTGCTTCGCGATCGCGCGGCGCGGATTGGCGCGCAGCCATTGAAGTTGCGCTAATCTGCGCGCACCGCAGGGAGTTCGGCATGTTGAATTCCGCTTTCATACCGGCCGACGATTCGATCCTCAGCCGCTACACGCACAACGGCGCTTCCGGCAAAAAAACCGCGCACTGGCTGCCGGTCCTGATGCTGGTATGGACGATCTGGATCTTCTTCGTGCCGATATTCCAGACCGGCGATGGGTTTCGCCATTGGCTTTGGCCGACGCTCGCGAGTTTCGCGGGTTTCCTCTGGCTTTACTGGCGCGTGTACTACCGCAGCCGCACGCAGGTGATCTGGAGCGCATGGGCGATGGCCGGTCTGGGCTTGGCCTTGATGCCGTTCAATCCGGGCGCGCAATGCTACTTCATCTATGCCTGCGCCTATTTTCCCTGTGCCCGCACGACGCGAGGTGCGGCATTGGCAGCGCTAGCCGCGCTGACGCTGTATTCCGTCGAATGGATCGTGCTGCTCGATTACGGTTGGGCGTACTGGATCAATGGCGCATTGATCGCGGTCTGCATCGGTTTCATGAACCTGAATTTCATCCGCAAGGCGGAGCGCGATGCCGAACTGCGCATGAGCCACGATGAGGTAAGGCGTTTGGCCGCGACCGCCGAACGCGAGCGCATCGGCCGCGATTTGCACGATCTGCTCGGCCACACGCTGTCGCTGATCACGCTCAAGTCCGAACTCGCGAACAAGTTGTTCGACCGCGACGCGGCGGCGGCGAAACGCGAGATGACCGACGTGGAGCGCGTGGCGCGCGATGCGTTGGCGCAGGTACGGCATGCCGTGACCGGCATCCGCGCCGCGGGTTTTGCCGCGGAACTGGCCTCGGCGAAGCTGCTGCTCGAATCCCACGGCATGCGCCTGGAATACGCACTGGCCGACGTGGCGATCCCGGTCGATGTCGAAACCGCGCTTGCCATGACCGTGCGCGAGGCGGTAACGAACATCCAGCGTCATGCGCGCGCGACCTGCGCCAGCATCGCGCTAGAACGCATGGGCGGAAATCTGGTGTTGCGCATCGCCGACAACGGCCGCGGCGGCGACATCGTTCCCGGCAACGGCCTGAGCGGGATGCGCGAACGCCTCGCCGCGATCGGCGCGGAATTGCGCGTGGAGTCGCAGCGCGGCCACGGCACCACACTGACGGCGACCCTGCCGATGCCGCGACAGGCCGATGTCGCCACGGCGATCGAATTGCGCAGCGCATGATCCGTGTCCTGCTCGCCGAAGACCAGGCCATGGTGCGCGGCGCGCTGTCCGCGCTGCTCAAGCTCGAATCCGATCTGGATGTGATTGGCTGCGCCGCGGACGGCGAAGAGGCGTGGCAACTCGCGCAGCGCGCCGCATCGGAAGGAAACGGACCCGACGTCGTCGTCACCGACATCGAAATGCCGAAGCTGACCGGACTCGAACTCGCGCAACGCATCCGCGACCGCGGGATCGGTGGCAAGGTCATCATTCTGACTACGTTCGCGCGACCGGGATTCCTGCGCCGCGCGCTCGACGCCGGCGTCGGCGGCTACCTGCTCAAGGATGCGCCGGCCGAGCAGCTTGCCGAGGCGATCCGCAAGGTGCATCGCGGTGGACGTGCCATCGACCCGCAACTCGCGCTCGAAGCCTGGTCCGGCGACGATCCGCTCAACGACCGCGAGCGCCAGGTGCTGCGTCTGGCCGGCGAGGGTCTGTCGGCCGGCGACATCGCCGCGCAGCTGCACCTGTCGCAGGGCACCGTGCGCAATTACCTCTCCGAAGCGATCGGCAAGCTCGGCGTGAGCAATCGAATCGAGGCCTATCGGCTGGCGAGGCAAAAAGGCTGGCTCTGACGAGCGTGTGTTCGTGACGGCGATAACTCAACTCCGTTCGCGTTGAGCGCAGCTCGCGCAGCAAGCGGAGTCGAAACGTTGGCGGCCCTTCGACTTCGCGTCTTCGGCGCTATGCTCAGGGCGAACGGAATTCGGAATTTCGGCTGGCCATCCACTGCCGCGTACTGCCATACCGTTACAATCGCGCCGTGAAAAAATCCGACTTCCACTACGATCTTCCACCCGAATTGATCGCACAGGCACCGCTCGCGCAGCGTTCGGCGAGCCGTCTGCTCGTGGTCGACGTGCCGGCGCGCCGCTTTGAGGATCGGCAGTTCACCGATCTGGCCGGCTACCTGCGTGCCGGTGATTTGCTGGTGTTCAACGACACCCGCGTGCTGCCGGCGCGCCTGTACGGACGCAAGGAAACCGGCGGCGCGGTGGAAATCCTGATCGAGCGCGTCACCGGCGCGCACGAGGCCGTCGCGCAGATCGGCGTGAGCAAGAAACCCAAGGCCGGCAGCCGGATATTGCTCGAAGACGGCAGCACGCTCGAAGTGCTCGCTCGTGAAGGGGAATTTTATACTTTGCGCTACCCCGGACCCGAGGCGCTGGAGAAGCTCCTGCTGCGCCTGGGCCACATGCCGCTTCCGCCGTACATCGCGCGCGCCGACGAGGCCGCCGACGCCGAACGCTACCAGACCGTTTATGCCAAGAAGCCTGGCGCGGTCGCGGCGCCGACCGCCGGCCTGCACTTCGATGCGCCGTTGCTCGATGCATTGCGCGCCAAGGGCGTAGATTCCGGTTACGTCACCCTGCATGTCGGCGCCGGAACGTTCCAGCCGCTGCGCAGCGAGCGGGTCGAAGATCACACCATGCACCGCGAATGGCTCAACGTCGGCGCCGAGTTGGTAGAAAAAATCCGCCGCACACGCGCGGCGGGCGGGCGGGTCGTCGCGGTTGGCACGACCGTCGTGCGTGCTCTGGAATCCGCGCTGCGCGACGGGCAGGTGCGGCCCTTCGCCGGCGAGACGCAGATTTTCATCTTTCCCGGCTACAAGATCGCAAGCGTGGATGCGCTGGTCACGAATTTCCATCTGCCGGAATCCACCTTGCTGATGCTGGTATCGGCGTTCGCCGGACGCGAATTGATGCTGGATGCCTATCGCCACGCGGTGGCCGAACGCTACCGGTTCTTCTCGTATGGCGACGCGATGCTGATCTTGCCGAATGGAGCGGGCGCATGAATTCGATGCGCTTCAACCTGCTCGCCACCGACGGCGCTGCGCGCCGCGGTCGCGTAGCGTTTCCACGCGGGACGATAGAGACGCCGGCGTTCATGCCGGTCGGCACGTACGGATCGGTCAAGGGCATGACGCCGCGTTCGATTGCCGAAACCGGCGCGCAGATCATCCTCGGCAACACGTTTCACCTGTGGCTGCGACCGGGACTCGATGTGATTGGCGAGTTCGGCGGGCTGCATAAATTCATCGGATGGGACAAGCCGATACTGACGGATTCCGGCGGCTTCCAGGTCTTTTCGCTGGCCGAGCGGCGCAAGATCTCGGAGGAGGGCGTGCGCTTCGCCTCGCCGGTGGACGGTTCGCGCGTATTCCTGTCGCCGGAGGAATCCATGCGCATCCAGCGCGTACTCGATTCCGACATCGCCATGATCTTCGACGAATGCACGCCGTATCCGGCGACGGAGAAGCAGGTGCGCGACTCGATGGAACTGAGCTTGCGCTGGGCCGCGCGTTCGCGCCGCGCGTTCGATGACCTGCGCAATCCGAATTCCCTGTTCGGCATCGTGCAGGGCGGTACGTACCCGAAATGGCGCGAAGTTTCCGCGCAGGGGCTGCTGCAAATCGGCTTCGACGGCTATGCGGTCGGTGGTCTTGCGGTCGGCGAACCCGAGGCCGAGCGCAATCGCACGCTGGAAGAAACGGTGCCGTTGCTGCCCGTTGACAGACCGCGCTATCTGATGGGAGTGGGGCGT
>DASTAL010000459.1:0-3039 GCA_035712685.1 Rudaea sp.
TCCGGCGCGGTCATCGCCTTGGACACGAGGCCGGTCTTGGCGCCCTTGATGTCGAAATAGCGGATCTCGCGGAAATTGAACAGGCGCTCGTAGTAGTCCGACCACTTGGCCATGTTGCCGAAATGCAGGTTGTGGGTGAGGTGGTCGATGAACGTCAACCCGAAGCCCCTGGGATTGCGCTCGACGCCGGGCGCGAACTCGAATTCGGCTTCATACACGCTGCCCTTGTCGCCGTAACGGTCGACGAGATACAGCATGCAATCGCCGATGCCGCGGATGACAGGCGCCGGCACGGCCTTGCTCGATTCCTTTCCACCCACGGCCTCGCCGCCGTGCTTGAGCGCCTGCTCGCGCACCCATTCGGCGGGCTTCTTCACCCGGATGGCGAAGCCGCAGGCGCATGGTCCATGCTTCGCCGCGAAATCCGCGGCGAAGGAAGCGCGCTCGGCATTGACCAGGAAATTGCAGCCGCCCTGCCGATACAGCGTTATGTCGCGGGACTTGTGCCTCGCCACTGCCGCAAAGCCGAGCTTGCGGAACAGCCCGTGGAGCAATTCCGGATCCGGCGCCGCGAATTCGACGAACTCGAAGCCGTCCACGCCCATGGGATTTTCAAAATGCACCGGCTGCATGCCGACATTCGGTTGCGCACTCATGGTCAACTCCGCTTCGTTGTGCGAACGCGTATTTTAGAACGAAAGCCCGGCGCGCGCCGCTTCGCAGCTTTCCTGCCTGCCGTCGCTCGATGTCAGCGGACCCCGATTGCCGTGCGCACGTCGATCAGTTCCGGGAAAAACGTCAGGTCCAGCGCCTTCTTGAGGAACTCCACGCCCGAGGACCCGCCGGTGCCGCGCTTGTGGCCGATGATGCGTTCGACCGTCTTCATGTGGCGGAAGCGCCAGAGCTGGAAACTTTCTTCCACGTCAACGAGCTGTTCGCACAGGTGGTATTCCGCCCAGAAGCGGTCCGGTTGTTCGTAGATGCGCTTGAGCGGCGGTATCAGGCCGGCGTTGCGCTGGTGCGGTTGCGACCAGTCCCGGCGCAGGCAGGTTGGGGGAATGGCGTGGCCCTGGCGCGCGAGGTATTGCAGGAATTCGTCATACAGGCTCGGCGCATCCAGCACCTCGCGCAAGCGCGCCTGGTCCTGCGGCGCGTGCGCGAACACGGCCACCATCTTCGCGTTCTTGTTACCGAGCAGGAATTCCACCAGCCGGTATTGCAGCGACTGGAACCCGGACGCCGGGCCCAACACGTCGCGGAACTGCGCGTATTCGCTCGGCGTGAGCGTCTCCAGCACCGCCCACTGCTCGAACAGCTGGCGTTGCACTTGCTTCACGCGCGCGAGGATTTTCAGGCACGGGTTGACGTCGTCGCCGCGCAGGTGTTCGAGCGCGGCGCGCAGCTCGTGCACAAGCAGCTTGAGCCACAGTTCCGAGGTCTGATGCTGGATGATGAACAGCATCTCGTCGTGATGCGCCGGTCTGGACAGCGGCTTCTGCGCCGCGAGCAGCGTATCGAGCTGCAGGTAACCGCCGTAAGTCAGTCGGTCGCGAAGATCGGTCTGGATGCCGGCTTCGAGTTCGCGTTCGTTGGACGTAGTCATCGGGCTCGGAACTGCGTGGCGGCGGGAATTGTCAATGGTACGCGCCGGCGCGAGGCATCGCCATTGACGTGCATCAAACGCCGGTTTGAATCGGCGCCGGCATGCCGGTTTTTTGCGCGAAACCTTGCCATCGGTGCCACGGCACGCTTTACTAGCGCGCTGAATCGAGGATTATCCCGTGCCGATCGCCGCCAAGTTCGAAATCGAATACCTGCAGTACATGGACGCCGAGGGCAAGCTCGTGCGCGAGGACCTGCCCGAGTTCGCACGCGACACGAAACAGATGGTCGAGCTGTACAAGCTGATGGTGTCCACGCGCGTGTTCGACACCAAGTCGATCGCGCTGCAGCGCACCGGCAAGCTCGGCACCTATGCCTCCTGCCTCGGCCATGAAGCGACGCACGTCGGCATCGGCAGTTCGCTCAAGCCCGAGGACGTGCTCGCGCCAAGCTACCGCGAATACGGCGCGCAGCTGTATCGCGGCGTGCGCCCGCGCGACGTCTACATGTACTGGGGCGGCGACGAACGCGGCAACGACTACCCGAACGAACCGGCCCGGCACGACTTCGCCTGGTCGGTGCCGATTGGCACCCAGTGCCTGCATGCGGCCGGTTCGGCGCTCGCGTTCAAGATCCGCGGCGAGAAGCGCGTTGCTGTATGCACGATCGGCGACGGCGGTTCGTCGAAATCCGATTTCTACGGCGCGATCAACGTCGCCGGCGCACGCGACTTGCCGCTGGTCGCGGCCATCGTCAACAACCAGTGGGCGATTTCGGTGCCGCGCAAGATCCAGTCCGGCGCGAAGACGCTGGCGCAGAAGGGCATCGCGGCGGGACTGGCCTGCATCCAGGTCGACGGCAACGACATCATCGCGGTGAAGAAAGCCATGGGCGATGCCATCGAGCGTGCGCGCAAGGGCGACGGCGGCAGCGTCGTCGAATGCGTAACGTATCGCCTGGGCGACCACACCACCGCCGACGATGCGCGCCGCTACCGCGGCAAGGAAGAAGTCGAGGACGCGTGGAAGAAGGACCCGGTCAAGCGCCTGCGCGCCTGGCTCGAAGCGCACAAGGCATGGAGCCAGAAGCAGGAAGACGCGTGGCAGGCCGAATGCGGCGAGTGGATGGACAACGAAGTGAACACGTATCTGGAAACCAAGGCGCAGCCGGTCACGGCGATGTTCGACTACACCTTCGCCGAATTGCCGGCCGATCTCGTGAAGCAACGCGATGAAGCGATCGCGCTCGAGAAGGGAGCGCACTGATGGCCGCGATTACGCTCATTGAAGCGGTGACCCAGGCGCTGGCTTACGAGATGAAGCACGACCCGTCGGTGGTCGTGCTGGGCGAGGATGTCGGCGTCAATGGCGGCGTGTTCCGCGCGACGCAGGGCCTGTCGGAAAAATTCGGCGAGTGGCGCGTATTCGACACGCCGCT
>DASTAL010000460.1:0-4766 GCA_035712685.1 Rudaea sp.
ATCCGTCGGAACTGTACGAATTCGCGTTGGAAGGCGTGGTCATGTTCGTCGTGCTCGTGCTGTTTTCGCGCAAGCCGCGGCCGCGTTACGCGGTGTCGGGCTTGTTCGCGCTGATGTACGGGGTGTTCCGCTTCGCCGTGGAATTCTGGCGCCTGCCCGACCCGCAACTGGGCTATCTCGCCTTCGGCTGGCTGACGATGGGACAGCTGCAGTCGATTCCGCTGATCGTCATCGGCCTCGTGTTGCTGTGGATGTCGCGGCGCGCGCCGACGCTGCCGCTCGCCAAGGCCGTAGCCTGATGCGCCAGTACCTCGACCTGCTGCGCGACGTGCTGGACAACGGCACCGAAAAATCCGACCGCACCGGCACCGGTACGCGCTCGCTGTTCGGCCGCCAGCTGCGTTTCGATCTTGCCGACGGCTTCCCGCTGGTCACGACCAAGAAGCTGCACACCAGGTCCATCGTGCATGAATTGCTGTGGTTCCTGCGCGGCGAAACGAACATCGCGTACCTGAAGGAAAACGGCGTCTCGATCTGGGATGAATGGGCCGATGCGGACGGCAACCTGGGTCCGGTGTATGGCAAGCAGTGGCGATCGTGGCAGGGCGCGGACGGCAGGACGATCGACCAGATTGCCTGGCTCGTCGACGAAATCCGGCGCAATCCCGATTCGCGGCGCCTCGTCGTCAGCGCCTGGAACGTGGCGGAACTGCCGAAGATGGCGCTGGCGCCCTGCCATTGCCTGTTCCAGTTCCATGTCGTCAATGGACGCCTGTCGTGCCAGTTGTACCAGCGCTCGGCGGATGTGTTCCTCGGCGTGCCGTTCAATATCGCCAGCTACGCACTGTTGACGCACCTGATCGCGCAGGTCTGCGATCTCGCGCCCGGCGATTTCGTGCACAGCTTCGGCGACGTGCATTTGTACAACAACCATGTCGAACAGGCACGCACGCAACTTGCACGCGCGCCGCTGCCGCTGCCGAAACTGAATTTGAACCCGGACGTAAAGTCGATTTTCGGTTTCCGCTTCGAGGACATCGCCATCGAAGGCTATCAGTCGCATCCGGCGATCAAGGCCCCCGTCGCAGTGTGAGCATTGTCTCTCTCATCGCCGCGCTCGACCGCAACTGCGCCATCGGGCGCGACGGCGCGATGCCGTGGCATCTGCCGGACGACCTCAAGCGCTTCAAGGCGCTCACGCTCGGCAAGCCGGTGCTGATGGGTCGCAAGACCGCGCTCGCTATCGGCCGACCGCTGCCCGGACGCCGCAATCTCGTGCTCACGCGCAGTGGCGTCGCGCCGTTCGCGGGACAGGAAACCGTTGCCTCGCTGGATGCGGCAATCGCGGCGGCCGGCGCCGCCGAATTGATGGTGATCGGCGGCGGCGAGGTTTACGCGCTGGCCTTGCCGCGGGCGACGCGCCTGCATCTGACGCAGGTGGATTGCATCGCCGCGAATGCCGATGCGTTTTTCCCGGACGTGGATTGGTCGCGATGGCGCGAGGTTGCGCGGACGCACCATGCTGCCGACGCGCGGCACGAATGGGCCTTCGATTTCGTCGATTACGCGCGGGCTGGCGCGTCTTCGTAGTCGTCGGACGAGGTCGCGTCGCGCGCGGGCGCGTGCCCGCGCGCGTTCGCGACGGCGGTCAGTGCGGCCGCCACGGCGATGTTCGCGGCCAGCGCAATCAGGCCGATGTAGACGCCGCCGATTTCGGGCAGGGCGAACACCGGTTTCATGCCGACGCTGGCGGACAGCGCCGTGCCCAGCACCATCCCCAGCGCCCAGCCGGCGAGCAACGCGCCGCCGCGGAACCAGCGCGTGAACAGGCCGAACGCGATTGCCGGGAGGATCTGCGCGATCCAGATCCCGCCGAGCAGTTGCAGGTTGATCGCGTATTCGAGCGGCAGGAACACGACGAAGGCGAGCGCGCCGAACTTGACCGCGAGCGAGGTGACCTTGGCGACGGTGGATTCGCGCCGCGCGCTCATGTCGCGTTCGACGAACGGCCGCCAGATATTGCGCGTGACCAAGTTCGCCGCGCCGATCGACATGATCGCCGCCGGCACCAGCGCGCCGAGTGCGATCGCCGCGTAGCAGAATCCGGCGAACCATTCCGGGAAGCTCTGTGCGATCAGCGCCGGCACCACCGCGGTGCCCTTCGCCGGCACGTTCGCGGCAATCGCCATGTAGCCCATCAGCGCGATCAGGCCGAGCATGATGCTGTAGATCGGCAGCACGATGGCGTTGCGCCGCAGGGTGTTCGCGTTCGATGCGGCGAGCATGCCGGTGGCGGCGTGCGGATACAGGAACAGCGCCAACGCCGAGCCGAGCGCGAGACTGGCGAACGGCATCGCCTGGCCGGGTTGAAGCAGGACTCCGGCATTGCCGCCTTTCGCCGCGAACGCGCGATCGGCGGCGGCGAACACGGCGCCATAGCCGCCGAGCTTGGCCGGCACGACGATGACGGCCGCGATCACGAACACGTAGATCATCGTGTCCTTGACGAACGCGATCATGGCCGGCGCGCGCAGGCCGCTGGTATACGTGTATACCGCGAGCACGACGAAGGCGACGACCAGCGCGATCTCGGTGCCCTGGCGCACGCCGCCGAAGCCCATCGCCTCGAACACCACCTGCATGCCGACCAGTTGCAGCGCGATGTAGGGCAGGGTCGCCAGCACGCCGGTCAGCGCCACCGCGAGCGCCAGCCAGCGGTTGGCGTAGCGGCCCTGGGCGAAGTCGGCCAGGGTCAGCCAGCCGTGGCGATGGCAGACGTTCCACAGCCGCGGCGCGAACGCGTAGAAGATCGGGTACGCGATGATGGTGTAGGGCAGAGCGAAGAACCCGTAGGCGCCGGTAGCGTAGACCAGCGCCGGCACGGCGATCACGGTATACGCGGTATACAAATCCCCGCCGAGCAGGAACCAGGTCACCGCGGTGCCGAAGCGGCGTCCGCCCAGGCCCCATTCGTGCAACTGGTTCAAGTCGCCCATGCGCCAGCGCGCGGCGACGAAACCGAGCACGGTCACCAGCGCGAAGAAGAAGACGAAGACGCTCCAGGCCGTCCAGTGCACGGCGCCGGTCATGGGCGCCGGCCCCGATGCACGAACCACATCAGCGGCGGCAATGCCAGCAGCCATGCAAACAAGTACCAGTAGAAGAACGGAAAGCCGAACAGGTGGGGCGCGCGCGCGTCGTACAGTGGCACGATCAGGGTGCCGATGAAGGGCAGCAACAGCAGCCAGAGGCGCCGATTCACAGCCACTTCGCCCTTTTCAGCAGCACATACAAGAGTATGCAAAGCGCGGCCGTGGCGCCGAGCGTGATCGGATAGGCATGTGCCGCGCCCAGTTCGGGCATGTCGTGGAAGTTCATGCCGTACCAACTCGCGATCATCATCGGCGCGGTCAGCAGCAGGCCCCAGCCGGCGATCTTCTTGAACACGTCGTTCTGGGCGATGCCGACCAGGGCCAGGTTCACGTCCATCGCCGAAGTGAGCATCTCGCGGATCGTGCCCGCGGTTTCGTTGATGCGCGTGGCGTGGTCGCCGACGTCGCGGAAATACGGACGCACCTCGTCGCGGATCAGGCCCGGATACAGGCGCACGAGCTGGCTCAGGATGTCCTGCAGCGGCGTCATCGCCAGCAGCAGGCGCACCAGTTCTTTCTTCAGCTCGTACAACTGCACGATGGTGCGGCGGTGGTACTCGCCGCCGAGGATCGCGTGTTCGAGTTCGTGCAGGCGGGTCTGGAAATCGGCGACGATGGGCAGGTAATTGTCGACGATGAAATCGAGCACGGCATACAGCGCATAACTCGGCCCCAGCGACGACAGCAGCGGAGAAGCCTCGCAGGCGCGCCGCGCCGGCGCATAGCTCGACGAAGCACCATGGCGGATGCTGACCAGATAATTGCGGCCGAGAAACAGGTGCGTTTCGCCGAGGTCGACCTTGTCGTGCGCCATCTGCGCCGTGTGCACGGCGACGAACAGCGAATCGCCGTAGGCTTCGAGCTTGGTGCGCTGGTGCGCGCGGTGCGCGTCCTCGATCGCGAGCGGATGCAGGCCGAATTGCTGCTGCAACTTGTCGAGCAGGCCCTCGTTCGGTTCGTGCAGGCCCACCCAGACGAACACCTTGGGATTCTTCAGTGCCGCATCGATCTCGTCCAGCGCGATCGTGCGCGGCGCGCCATCGCCATAGGCAACGCAGTTGACCAGCATCGGCGCGGCGGCGGTTTCGGGCGTGGCGGGGCTGGTCGGCATGCGCGGATGATGCCGGAGCGGTGGAGGCGGGGCAATGGGTGAACGGCTAGCCGCGCTTCCAGTTCACGCTGGCCGCCAGCGCCGCGTGGATCGGCAGCAGCAGCGCGATCCAGAAGCGATTGTCCTGCCCGAACGTGGGATAGATTTTCAGGAAGAACTCGAACGCGGCGAGGAAGGCGACAAGGAAACTCGTCGCCTTGGCGAAGCGGGACGGTTGCCAGTGCGCACGTGCGCTCGCGATCCACGCGGGCACGAGCAGCAGGCACAGCGGATTGAGCAGCAGGATGTTCTCGTTGCGCCACGCGGCGACGTGGTCGGTGAGCGTCCACAGCCCGACCAGGACGAGTCCGGCGATGCCACAAACAAAAGCGATCAGGCTGGCGCTGGCGGCGAACGTCACGCGCGCCCAAGCCTGCGCGCGCGCGCGGGCGAGCGCGAGCAGGCCCAGTCCGGAAAGCATGCCGACGGCGAGCGCCTGCCACGCCCAGTTCGGCGGGAATTCC
>DASTAL010000461.1:0-6773 GCA_035712685.1 Rudaea sp.
TATCGATATCGTGGGCCTGCGCCAGTACGTCCAATGCTTCGGATTGCTGCAAGGCGATCTCGTGCCATTCGCGCCACAGCGGCTGCGGCAGCTTGTCCAGGGCCGCCGCCAACGTCCGGCCTTGTGCTTCGGGCAGCAACAGCCGGAAAGGACCGGTTGTCGGCATGCGCCCGCGCACGTAACCCGGATTGAGCTGGCGCAGCCGCGCGGCGTCCATGCCAGCCATGCGCGCGGCGAGTTGCAGGTCCAGCGGGGCGGGCAGGGCAACGGCCGTCAGCCAGTCGGCCGGAGCCGGCTCGGGAAGCTGCACGTTGAAGCGCGCCGGATCCGACACGACGCAGGCCACGGCCAGCAGTTTGGCCAGGTGCCGGTGCGTGTGCGCCGGGACGCGCAGGCGCCCGAGGCCTGCCGCATCGGCGGGTACATCGGAATCACCGAGCAATTCGGCGATGCGATACGGACCGGCATTGAACGCCATGTCGGCAACGCGCCAGTCGCCGAAGCGATCGGCGTAGCGTTCGAGCAGGTCGAGCGCGGCATCGGTGGATGCGACGATGTCCAGGCGCCCGTCGTAATCGGGGCGGATGCGTACCCCGGCTTCGCGCGCGGTGTCCGGGAGCAATTGCCAGATGCCGGCGGCGCGGTCGCCGCTGGAGGCGAGCGGCACGTAGTTGCTTTCGATGTAGGGCAGCAAGGCGAATTCGCCCGGCATGCCGCGTTGCTCGGCCTGCTGCGCGACGTAGAGCAGGAACGGCAGCGCCTGGCGCAACGACTCGGCAAAGCCGGTCGGGTCGGCGCTGAACCAGCGGGCGAGACGCAAGACGTCCGGACTGTAGTCGCAATCGGGCAGCGCGAACCGACTGCCCAGTTTCGCCCACGGCGAAAGCTCCACGGCTGAAACGGCAGCGATTGGGGCTGGTGCCTGGGCATCGACGTAGGCGGGTTTGGCCGCTGGTTCGGGTTCCTGCATGGCGGCCGGCGGTTTGCGCGGGGCCGTGCTGCACGCGGCAAGCAGCAGGCACGCCGCACCCAGCGCCGTGCAACCGCTGCCCAATATCGCCATCCGCCAGTCGCGCGCCGGCTGCGACACCCGGCGGTAGGATTTGCCAAACCGCTTCATCCGTAGCGCCCCTCCCCGGGCAAAAACGGGCGGGCACTATAGCAGCGAACGCGTAATGTCCGGTTATCCTGCATCGTGCGGCGCAACATGCGGGTTTACCCGTTGCCGCGATTTCGCGCACAATCGCGGTTTGCCCGCTGGCTGCAGTCTGTGTCGATGGTCGAAGCCACGAATCCCTATGCGAGCGCGCCGATGCAAGCCCTGCTTGCGCGCGAGATGGCTGCGCTGGCTCCTGTCCTGTCCGCTGCGTATGGCAACTACGGCTTGTTCGTGCGCCCGCGGCAGGGCGGCGCGACATTGCCGGCGCATCTGCTTGGCAGGATCGTGGAACTCGATGTCGAGGATGACGGATTGCTTGCCGGTGACGCGCGCTGCGCGCCGTGGCAATTGCCGTTTGCGAGCGAAAGCTTCAAGGTGCTGATCGTGCAGCACGCATTGGAGCGCATCGTCGATGCCGAGGCTTGCGTCGCGGAACTCGCGCGCGTGCTCGCGCCGGAAGGCATCGCGCTGATGCTCGGCTTCAACCCGCTCGGCACCTGGCGGCCATGGCTGATGCGGCGTGCGCGTGGCCTGCGCCTGCGTTCAGCCGGAGTTTGCAAGGCGCGCCTGGCACGCGAACAGATCGATACCCTGCAGGTGCGCTTTCCCGGCGAACTCTGGCCGCGCGCCAAGGCCACGACCAGGCCGGAACAGCCAACGCACTCGCTGCTGGCGAGGTTTGGTAGTTCATGGCTGCTGATCGCGCGCAAGCGTCGAAGCACCCTGACGCCGATCCGTCTGCGCAAACCGGCGCGCGAAGCCGCGCGCGCGCCGCAATTGGCGCCGGGTGCGCACAGGAACTGCGCGTGACGGCCACGCATGTGGACATCTTCACGGACGGCGCCTGCCTCGGCAATCCCGGAGCGGGCGGCTGGGCCGCATTGTTGCGTTACCGGACCGTGGAGAAGGAAATTTCCGGCGGCGAACGCGACACAACGAACAATCGCATGGAGCTGATGGCGGCGATCCGTGCGCTGGAAACGCTGCGCCGCGGCAGTGCCGTGCGCCTGACCACGGATTCGCAATACGTCCTGCAGGGCATCGAACAGTGGTTGCCGCGCTGGCAGGCCAATGGCTGGCGCACGTCGGACCGCAAGCCGGTGAAGAACCAGGATTTGTGGCAGCGGCTGGCAACCGCCATGCAGCCGCATCGCGTGCAGTGGCAGTGGACGCGCGGGCATTCGGGACATCCGGAAAACGAACGCGTCGACGAATTGGCGCGCGCGGCAGCGCAAGCAGTGAAGGAGGCGTGATGCGGCAGATCGTGCTGGACACGGAAACCACGGGTCTGGAGGTCGGCAAGGGCCATCGCATCATCGAGATCGGCTGCATCGAGTTGAGCGAGCGCCGGCCGAGCGGCAAACGCTTCCACCGTTACCTGAATCCGCAGCGCCCGGTCGACGAAGGCGCGCGCGCCGTGCACGGCATCAGCGACGAATTCCTTGCCGACAAACCGCGCTTCGCCGAGGTCGCCGCGGAATTCCTCGAGTTCATCGCCGGCGCCGAACTCGTCATCCACAACGCCGCGTTCGACATCGGTTTCCTCGACGCGGAACTCGCGCTGGTGGATCCCGGATTAGGCCGTATCGCGGATCACGCCAGCGTGCTCGACACGTTGGCGCTGGCGCGCGAGAAGTATCCCGGCCAGCGCATCTCGCTCGACGCCTTGTGCAAGCGCCTGAACATTGACAATCGCCATCGCGAATTGCATGGCGCCTTGCTCGACGCGCAACTGCTCGCGGACGTGTATCTGACGATGACCGGCGGGCAGGGCGACCTCGGTCTTGCCAACCAGCAGGCGGCCGCGCCGGTGCAGGTTGCAGCGCAGTCCGTTGCGCGCCAGCCGTTACGCGTGCGCCGTGCGGATGCCGTCGAGGCATCGCTGCACGCGGCGCGATTGCAGGCCATCGACAAGGCCAGCAAGGGCCGCTGCCTGTGGCGCGCCTGAGGGCCTGACGGTATGATCGGGCGACCGGTTTGGTCCGTCCTGGGGAGGAAGGCGATGAATGCGATGAGGACGCTGCTCGCGGGAATACTGCTGTGCGCGTTCGGCGCGCATGCCGAAACGGCGGTCGAGGCCATCGCCGCGCACAAGCACATGGGCGTGGCGACGTGCAGCAGCAGTGTCTGCCACGGCGCATCGCAGCCGTTTCGCGATTCGGACATCGCACAGAACGAATTCGCGGTCTGGCAGGAATTCGATCCGCACGCCAAGGCGTACCAGATCCTGCAGCAGCCGCGCTCGCAGGAAATCGCGCGCAAGCTCGGCCTCGGCGATGCGACAAAGGCAAAAGTCTGCCTGGATTGCCACGCCGACAACGTTGCGACGGGCAACCGCGGCGAGCGTTTCCAGATTGCCGACGGCGTAGGTTGCGAGGCCTGCCACGGCGGCGCGGAGCTGTGGCTCAATGCGCACGCCGACGCCAAGGTCACCTATGCGGACGACCTGGCCAAGGGCATGTACCCGACTGCCGATCCGATCAAGCGCGCACAACTGTGCTTGTCCTGCCACATGGGCGAAAAGGAACGCATGATCACGCATCGGATCATGGGCGCCGGTCATCCGCGCCTATCG
Source organism: Rudaea sp. (assembly GCA_035712685.1). Classification (GTDB taxonomy): domain Bacteria; phylum Pseudomonadota; class Gammaproteobacteria; order Xanthomonadales; family Rhodanobacteraceae; genus Rudaea. The sequence continues at coordinate 3,735 of DASTAL010000461.1, forward strand.
TTCGAACTGGATACCTTCACCTGGCTCAATCCGCATTACAAGATCACGGCGAACTGGATCAAGCGCAAGGGCGAGTGGAACGGCGTGCGCGATTGGGCCGTGGGCCAGGGCGTGGCCGCGGAAAACCTGCTCGGCCTGCTGCTCGATCCGAAAACCGGCTGGCAGGGAATTTTCCCGGAACTGGTGCTGTTCAATTGCCAGGCCTGCCACAAGCTGATGAAGGGCAACAACTGGGGTCCGCGCCAGGGTACGGGATTGGGTCCGGGCGTGGTGCGCCTGAACGATGCCAACCTGGTGACTTTCCGCTATGCGCTCGCGCCGGTCGATAAGGCGGCGGCACAGCGCGTGTTCGAGCAGACCCGCGCCTTGCATCAGGCGACCACGCAAAGCCGCGAGGGCACCTTCGCGGCCGCACGCGCGTTGAACGCGACGCTCGAGAGCTTGCTGCCCAAGGTGGCCGCCTACGATTACGACGCGGCAAGTTTGAATCCCATCCTTGCGAGCATGCTCGCCGATGCGCAGCAGGGCGAATTCCGCGATTACGCCGCGGCCGAACAGGCGGCGATGGCAGCGCAATCGCTGGTGGTCGCGTTCGAGAACGACGGCAAGCTGGACAAGGCGCACGCGCAGACGCTGCACGCCAGTCTTGATGCCTTGTACGCCACGGTGAAAGACGAAGACCGTTATTCCATGGCGCCCTTCGTGGCGGCGTTGAAGGATTTGCGCGCCGCGGCGCCGTGAGTTTCGTGAAATGACCGATAGCGTAAACGTACCCGGCTACAAACTGGTTCAGAAAATCGGCGAAGGCGGCATGGCCACGGTCTATCTGGCTGTGCAGGAATCGCTCGACCGCGAAGTGGCGTTGAAGATCATGTCGCCGGCGCTGGCGGCTAACGAGACTTTCCGCGAGCAGTTCATGAAGGAAGGCCGCATCGCGGCCAAGCTCACGCATCCGCACCTGATGACGGTGCACGACATCGGTTCAGACAACGATGTCTATTACCTAGCCAGCGAATACCTGCCGGCCGGAACCCTGCGCGACCGCATGCGGCGCCTGAGCGTGGCCGAGGTGCTGGAAATCGTCCGCGACGTCGCCTCCGGGCTTTCGTACGCCCACGAGATGGGCTTCGTCCATCGCGACGTGAAGCCCGGCAACATCATGTTCCGCAGCAACGGATCGGCGGTGTTGGCGGACTTCGGCATCGCCAAGGCGATCAAGTCCGTCAGCGCGGCGACCATGGCCGGCAATGCCATCGGCACACCCGACTACATGAGTCCGGAGCAGGCGCAGGCGACGCCGGTGGATGGGCGCTCGGACCTGTACAGCCTGGGCGCTGTGTTGTTCGAATGCGTGGCCGGGCACAAGCCCTACGAGGCCGGCGATGCCTATGCGGTCGCGCTGATGCACGTCACTGAGCCGGTGCCTAGGCTGCCGGAAAAACTGGCGTGGCTGCAGCCGCTGATCGACAAGTCGATGGCCAAGCAGCCGGCCGATCGTTTCGCCACGGGCGATGCCTTCGTCGCCGAACTCGACCGCCTGCTCGCGGCGAATCCGCAGATGGATGCGGTCCTGCGCGAGTCGCGCAGCGCGCGTCGTCGGGCGGTGTCCGCGGCCAGCGCCGCGCCCTCGTCCGCAACGCCAGCGGGTGCGAGGAAATGGATTTTCGTCGGCGCCGGCATCGCGGCAGCGGTTTTGGTCGCGGCATTGGCGTGGATGGCCTGGCGTGGCAAGGCGGCAAGTTCCGTTGCGCCGACGGCCGCTACCGGCACGCCGATCGAAACCGCACCCGCAGTGCCGCCACCTCCGCCGCCGCCGTCCGAAAGCGGCGCCTCCGACACGGCTTTGGCCGGGCTGGATTTGCCGACGCTGCTTTCCCGCGGCGACGATTATTTCGACTACGGCCGGAAAAGTGGCGGCGAGAAGATGAGCTTCCCGCCGGGCGACAACGCCATCGATCTGTTCCAGGAGGCGCTCAAGCGCGATCCCGGCAACGCACGCGCGACGCAAGGCTTGCAGAAGATTGCCGCGTTCTATGCGAACGGCGCGCAAGCGGCGCTGAAAAACGGGCTGTATACCGGCGCCGACGTCCTGGTCGAGTCGGGCTTGCGTGCGGATCCGAAAAACGCCACCTTGCTGCAACTCAAGGCGCAACTGGCGAAAGCCGAAGGCGGCGGCTAAGCCACCTCGCAACGTTTGAAAAATCGTCGCGAGCGAGGACGGATTGTTGGCCGCGGGACGATGAGCCGTCGAGCGCAGCAGGTTTTTTCAGCGGTCGCGGATCAGGATGACCGTCACATTGTCCGACCCGCCGCCTTCAAGCGCGGCGAGGATCAGATGGTCGACGCATTCCTGCGCGGAAAGATCCTGGCGCGCGAGCACGGCGCCGATGTCCTTGTCGTCGACTTCCTCGGTCAATCCGTCCGAACACAACAGCACCTGCATGCCCGGCTGCAGGCTACCGCGGATGGTTTCCACGCGCAGACTCTCCGGGTCGGTGACACCAAGCGCCTGGGTGACGACATTGCGATGCGGGTGTGTGCGTGCCTGTTCGTGCGTGATCGCGCCTTGCTGGATCAGTTCCTGCACGTAGGAATGGTCGCGCGAGAGTTGCTTGAGCTCGCCGTTCCACAAATACACGCGGCTGTCGCCGACCCAGCAGATTTCGTATTCGTTCTCGTGCAGGCGCATGGCGGCGATGGTGGTGCCCATCGGCAACGCTTCGGCCTTGCGGCTGGAATGCAGGATGATTTCCTCGTCGGCGCGTTGCACCGCCTGCGCCAGCGGCGCGCCGGCCGTGACCTCGCGCACCATCGCGTCGCGCGCGATCGCGCTGGCGACTTCGCCGTGCTCGTGGCCGCCCATGCCGTCGGCGACCAGCCACAGGCCGAGTTCGGCGTCGGCGTAGTACGTGTCCTCGTTATGCTCGCGACGCAAGCCGACATGGGTGCTGTGGCCGAACTCGATCATGCTGGCGATGTCATCCCCATGCGCGGGCCGTATTCGCACGGCCGCCTGCGCGACGGCCATAGCATGCCGCG
>DASTAL010000462.1:0-2454 GCA_035712685.1 Rudaea sp.
CTGTTGATCAGGCGCAGGACAAGCCAGGCCAGCAGAACGCCCCACAAGAAGTCGAAGGACACGTACATGAATTGGCTGCCGGCGAGCAACGCAAACGGCATGCACATGGCTGCCACGGCGGCAACCAGGCGAGTTCCGCGACTGCCACCGAGTTCTCCGGCGATGAGACCGGCCAGAATCACGGCAATCGATTGCGCGAGGGCGGAAAAGAATCGGAATCCAGCGAGCGAAGTTCCGAAAAGCCATAACTCGAAGCGGGCGAGGAACGGCACCAACGGCGGATACGCCACATAACCCCAATCCAGATGCCGGGCGTCGTCGAGCACCTGCAATTCGTCGCGGTGAAATCCGTAATTGCCGTTGCACAGCATATGCACGACGAACAGCATGGCAGCCAGCATGAGTATCGGGAAATTCTCACGCCAGATGGTCGAAATTCGGTTCATGTCGTTCATCGCAGGATTCATGCGGGGCTCATGAGTCGGATCAGCAATTGCAGTGTCTGTCGGCCGTTCCATTCATTGACGTCAAGCGCGAACACCGCACGCAAGCGGGATGGGGGCCGCTCGCCCGAGTATGCGCCGAAAGCGATGCCATCCAGCGGCTCGGCCAGGTCCGGATGGCGCAGCTTTAGCTTGAGATGCTTCTCGCCGACCACCTTCCAGGATTCCACGCTGAACTTACCTTCGAACTCGGGCTCCGGGAAACCCTGTCCCCACGGCCCGGCGTAGCGCAGCCGTTGCGCGAGATCGAGGCTGAAATCCTGCGCATCCAGTTCGCCGTCGGTCAACGCGACGGAATCGAGCATGTCGACGGTAAGACGTGACCTGGCCACCTCGTCGAACGCCTTGCCGAAAGCTTCCAGGTCGGAGCGATTCAGGCTGAGGCCCGCGGCCATGGCGTGCCCGCCGAAGCGCTGGATCAGTCCAGGATGGCGCGCATCGACTTCGGCCAGAGCATCGCGCAGATGGAATCCGGGGATCGAACGCCCGGAGGCCTTGATTTCGTCGCCATGCTGACCCGCCGGCGCACAGGCGATCACGGGACGTTGCAGCGATTCCTTCAGTTTCGAGGCGACGAGGCCGACAACGCCGTGATGCCATTCCGGATCGAACAGCACCACACCGTGCGGCAGCGCATCCGCGCCACGCGTGGAAATCCATTTCTCCACTTCCGCTTGCGCCTGCGCGGTCATGCCGTCCTGCAGGTCGCGACGCTCGGCGTTGATCGATGACAGCAATTCCGCCAGCTCAGCGACACGACCGGCATCGTCGGTCAACAGGCATTCGATGCCCAGCGTCATGTCCTCAAGGCGGCCGGCCGCATTGAGGCGCGGCCCCACCGCAAAGCCCAGGTCACTGGCGACGACGCGGGCGAGATCTCGTTTCCCGACGGCGAGCAATGCCGCAATGCCGGCACAGCTGCGGCCTGCACGGATGCGCCGCAACCCGGCTTCGACCAGGATGCGATTGTTGCGGTCCAGCGGCACCAGATCGGCGACCGTGCCGAGCGCGACCAGATCGAGCAGTTCGGACAGATCCGGCTCCTGAATCCCGCGATCCGCGAACCAGCCGCGTTCACGCAATCGGGCGCGCAACGCCAGCAGCAGGTAAAACATCACGCCGACGCCGGCAAGCGCCTTGCTCGGAAATGGATCGGCGTCGAGATTGGGATTTACGATGGCATCCGCATCCGGCAGCGTTGCGCCCGGCAAGTGGTGATCGGTGACGATCACGCGCATGCCACGGGCCTTGGCGGTAGCCACGCCCGCGTGCGCGGCGACGCCGTTGTCGACCGTGATCAATACGTCAGGCTTGCGCGGCAACAACTCTTCGACGATGGCCGGGCTCAAGCCGTATCCGTGGCGCATGCGGTTTGGAACCGCATAGCCGACATCGCGCGCGCCCAGCAGGCGCAATCCCCGCACGGCCACCGAGGTGCCGGTCGCGCCATCGCAATCGAAATCCCCGACCACGACCATGCGCGCGTCCTCGCGGATCGCGGCTTCCAGCAGTTCGCAGGCGCGGTCGATCCCGCCAAGCGCCAGCGGTGAAAGCAAACCCGTGAGCCTGTGCTCGATGTCCGCCGGGGACGCCACGCCGCGCGCAGCGTAAACACGCCTCAGGACCGGATGCACGGAATCGGGCCAGGCGGCGGTCTCTGCGGGTACCGCGCGGCGTACGATGCGCGGTGGATTCACCGAACACGCCGCCAGAAGCGCCAGCGATGCGCGTGTCGATAATGTACGCGTTCGCCGCTGGCGAACAACAGATCGACGCCGGAAAATCCGCGCGCTTCGATTTCAGGAATCGCGGGGACATCGAGCAGGAGGTCCGCATCCGGCTTCGCCAACGCGGCTTGCATATCGACGACGGGAATCTTCGCCAGTTTTGCCAGTGCAGCCACGACGGGATCCGGGCTCGCCACCCGCGCAAACCGCGTGCGCACCCAATC
>DASTAL010000463.1:0-2123 GCA_035712685.1 Rudaea sp.
GAATATCGACCTCAATTGCGACCTCGGCGAATCCTTCGGCACCTGGACGATGGGCGACGACGCCGGCGTGATGCCGTGGATCACCTCGGCGAACATCGCCTGCGGATTCCATGCCGGGGATTTCTCCACGATGCGGCAATCCGTGCTGCTGGCGAAACGCCACGGCGTCGCCATCGGCGCGCACGTCTCGCTGCCGGATTTGCAGGGCTTCGGACGGCGCGCGATGAAGGTTTCGCCGGACGAGGCGTATGCAATGACGCTGTACCAGATCGGCGCGTTGTCGGGTTTCACGCGCGCCGCGGACCTGCGCGTGGCGCACGTGAAGCCACACGGTGCGCTGTACAACATGGCCGCGAAGGACGCCGCGCTCGCCGACGCCATCGCGCGTGCGGTGCGCGACTTCGATGCCCGGATCGTCCTGTTCGGACTCGCCGGCAGCGAATTGCCGAAAGCCGGCGCCGCTCTCGGCCTCGCCATTGCCCACGAAGCCTTCGCCGACCGTCGCTACGAGGCCGACGGCTCGCTCACGCCGCGCAGTATCGAAGGCGCCGTGATAGAAGACGTGGATGCCGCCGTCGCGCAGGCGGTACGGATTGCCACAAAGGGAAACGTGGACATCCGCACCGGTGGCACGCGCGAACTGCGCGCCGATACGATCTGCGTCCACGGCGACCGGCCCGATGCGGCGTTGTTTGCGCGCAAGCTGTGCGAAGGATTGAAAGCGGCAGCCGTGGACGTGGCGAAAGCCGCCGGCTAGCGGCCATCCCGTTTGCGCTTGCGCGCAGTGGCGGCCTTGTGCTTCTTGCCCGAATCGGCGACCGCGCGCTGCGCCCAGTCCCGTAGCGTGTCCGTGTCGTCGAGCACCTCGGCCGGAACCTCGAACAATTTCGTCTCCTGCCTCTTGCCCTGCTTGACGTAGGAAAAGCACCGGCTGCCGAGCTTTTGATAGTCCACGCGCGTGGCCGGACTGGTCGAGAAGTACAGCGTGCCGTCCATGATCATGCCGAAGAAGCTCGCACCCGAGCGCAGTCCGATGCCGCCGAAGAACGGCGCCGAGCTCAGTGCCGGCACGCGCGCCAGTTGATCGAGTACGAAGCGGGTGAACTCGTCGCCGGGCTTGCCCATGTGCGTGCGATTCCGCTTCCGACTCGTCAGAGCGAACGCCCGTCGAAGTGATTCACCGGTATCGTCGCAAGGTCGATGCCTTCGAGGCAGCGGATATTGATCGCCGCCATTTCGTTGCCCTTGCCGTCCGCGCCTTCGCCGTACGCGTGAATGCCGCAGACCGGGCAGAACCGATGCTTGATCCGGTGCTTGTTGAACGTGTACGTGCCCGCGGCGTCATCCGGTGTGAGCAGACGGAACACACTCTTGGGCACGAACCAGCGCAATGCGCCGACACGCTGGCAGATGGAACAATTGCAGTCCGTGGCGCCCTTGATCTCGCCTTCGACCTCGAAAGCGATCCTGCCGCAGTGGCAGCTGCCTTTGTGTTTCATGTTGGCTCCTTACACGCGTCGGCTCATGAAAACATGCATCGCCCTTTCCCCGGCGACGCTCTTCGTGCATTCGTAACCCAGCGCGCGCCAGTCCAGCCCCGAGAACAGCGCTTCGCCGCTGCCGAGCAGCACGGGGCGCACGGCCAGGTGCAGTTCGTCGATCAGGCGTGCGCGCAGGTATTCGCGCACCGTGGCCACGCCACCGCCGAGGCGCACGTCGCGGCCGTTCGCGGCCTCGCGCGCCTGTGCGAGCGCAGACTCGATGCCGTCGGTGACGAAATAAAACGTCGTGCCGCCTTTCATCGCCAGTGGCGCGCGCGCGTAACGTGTGAGCACGAACACCGGCGTGTGATACGGCGGTTCCTCGCCCCACCAGCCTTTCCAGCTGTCGTCCGGCCAAGGCCCGCGCACCGGGCCGAACATGTTGCGGCCGAGGATCCACGCGCCGAGGTTGTCGAAACCATGTTCGGCGATGGAATTGTCCACGCCGGTCTCGCCGCCGTCCTTGCCGTGCATGCGGTTCCAGAATTGCGAGTGGAAAAACCACTCCATCAGTTCCGGCCCGCGTTCGCCGAGCGGATTCTCCAGGCTCTGGTTCGGCCCGGCGCCAAAGCCGTCGAGGGA